>CALDLG010000171.1 GCA_937910785.1 uncultured Lachnospiraceae bacterium
GAGGAAGAAGAAATGGCAAATATTTTTTATCAGGAAGATTGTAATTTGTCTTTGCTGGAAGGGAAGACAATTGCGGTAATCGGTTACGGAAGTCAGGGTCATACACACGCTCTGAACGCGAAAGAATCCGGATGCCATGTTATTATCGGTCTGTATGAAGGCTCCAAATCATGGGCTAAGGCAGAAGCACAGGGATTTGAAGTATATACGGCTGCGGAAGCCGCAAAGAAAGCCGATATCATTATGATTCTGATCAATGATGAATTACAGGCTTCCATGTATAAGAAAGATATTGAGCCCAATCTGGAAGAGGGCAATATGCTGATGTTCGCCCATGGCTTCAACATTCACTTCGGCTGTATCGTACCACCTAAGAATGTAGACGTAACAATGATCGCGCCGAAGGGACCCGGACATACGGTAAGAAGCGAATATCAGGCCGGTAAGGGTGTTCCCTGTCTGGTAGCCGTTCATCAGGATGCGACAGGCAAGGCACAGGATATCGCACTTGCATACGCGCTGGCGATCGGTGGCGCAAGAGCGGGCGTACTGGAAACCACTTTCAGGACAGAAACGGAAACAGATCTTTTTG
Source organism: uncultured Lachnospiraceae bacterium (assembly GCA_937910785.1). GTDB lineage: Bacteria > Bacillota > Clostridia > Lachnospirales > Lachnospiraceae > UBA3282. The sequence goes on from CALDLG010000171.1 coordinate 593, forward strand.
GTGAACAGGCCGTATTGTGCGGTGGCGTCTGTGCACTGATGCAGGCGGGTTTTGAGACTCTGGTTGAAGCAGGATATGATCCGAGAAATGCATATTTTGAATGTATCCATGAGATGAAACTGATCGTGGATTTGATCTATCAGTCTGGTTTTGCGGGCATGCGGTATTCCATTTCCAATACGGCGGAGTACGGCGATTATATTACAGGGCCCAAGATCATTACGGAAGATACGAAGAAGGCAATGAAGAAGATTCTTTCCGACATTCAGGACGGTACTTTTGCAAAAGACTTCCTGCTTGATATGTCTTCGGCTGGATCACAGGTACACTTTAAAGCGATGAGAAAGCTCGCTTCCGAGCATCCTTCGGAATTAGTCGGAGAAGAGATCAGAAAGCTTTACAGCTGGAACGGCGAAGACAAGCTGATCAATAACTGATCTGCGCGACATGGATGATTTACCGCAGACAGCCGGTTAAGCTTAAATGGGCCGTCAGGAAATGACAGTATTATACAGGGGCAGATATGGCTTGCATGAGTCATGTCTGTCCCTGAAGCTTTTGGAGTAAAGTATTTGTGGATTACCACAGACAGAAGCATTCGCGGTGGCATCAGAGTTCCATACGGTCCTGGATTGCACAGAATTTCCGGACGGAAATCGAATAATCGTTTTGTATCCTTCTTGCGAATCCTATTTTTCTGCCGGGAACGGGTGCGGCCAACGGAAGTCTGATCAGTGTGCCGCTTTCCAGATCCTTTTTCACAAAATTTCCGATCACACAGGCGATTCCCATGTCGATGCGGGCAAATTCTATCAGAAGATCCATCGTTGAGATCTCGATCGTCTGGGAAATCGAAATTTTCTTATCTGTCAGATAGGAATCGATATATTTTCTGGAAATATTTTCTTCATTTAACATCAGGAACATGCCGTTTTGAAAGATCAGGGCATGGTTATCTTCATATAGTTGTTTTTGGGTTACGCCAAGGCGGGTGGAGAGGTTCTGCAGGTAACGGGCTGTCGTTACAAATTCGTCCTGTATTTCCATGACAGGATGAAAAAGAAGCTCCTTTTTGTCGGATACATCACCGATCAGGCCGATATCAATGGAACCGTTTTGCAGGCACCGGACCGTTTCCATGGTGGGCTGACAGGCGATGGATACCCGGATATGCGGGTTTTCCTGAGTGAAACGTTTAAGGTATGGAAGAAGTACATATTTGCAGAGCGTCGTGCTGACGCCGATCGTGATCTGCCCAATGCCCAGTTCATTGATTTTACGGAGCTGTTCTTCTCCATAAGAGATGGAGTCAAACGCTTTCCGAAGCTGTCCGGCAAGCAGGGAGCCCTCCGCTGTCAGCGAGACGCCGCGGGAACTGCGGTAGAAAAGCGTTGTATGCAGAAGCTCTTCCAGCCGGGAGATGGACTTGCTGACGGCCGGCTGACTGATATACAGTTCCTTGGCGGCAAGGGAGATGTTGCCGGTCTGCGCGACGGTATGAAAAATATGATAGAGATTTAATGTGCCTTCCATGAAAGAGATTCCTTTCATATTTCCTGTATAATCTGCGATTGCAAATTACCCCTTCACAACCGGCGCCGTTCATTTTCCGGATTCGGTCAGAAAACAATGGTTTCGCAATCATCTGTCTTTTATCATTCTTTTATGATTTATTTTAATATAACCTGAAAGAATAGTAAATATAATTATTATATATTTTTAGAATGGAAGATGATATGGTACAATCAATATAAATTCAGACGGAAGCGCTGAATCACAGTTGATCAGAAAATATGAAACAGGAGGTTATCGCGATGGGAATGACAATGACCCAGAAAATACTGGCGGCCCATGCCGGACTTGACAGAGTGGAAGCGGGACAGCTGATCGAGGCCGATTTAGATCTGGTGCTTGGCAACGATATCACCAGTCCGGTCGCTATTAAGGAAATGGACAAAATGAAGGCAGACGGCGTTTTTGATAAAGATAAAATCGCCCTCGTTCCTGACCATTTCGTGCCGAACAAGGACATTAAGTCTGCGGAACACTGTAAATGCGTCAGAGAATTCGCATACCGCAATGAAATTACGAATTATTTTGAAGTAGGAGAGATGGGCATTGAGCATGCGCTGCTTCCGGAAAGAGGACTTACCGTCGCGGGAGACGTAATTATCGGAGCCGATTCCCATACCTGTACTTACGGTGCGCTCGGCGCTTTTTCCACCGGCGTGGGCAGTACCGATATGGCGGCCGGCATGGCTACCGGAAAGGCATGGTTTAAGGTGCCTTCGGCGATTCGATTTAATATGATTGGAAAACCCGATAAGTGGGTAAGCGGTAAGGACGTGATTCTTCATATTATCGGCATGATCGGCGTAGACGGTGCATTGTATAAATCAATGGAGTTTGTCGGAGAAGGGATCAGGAATCTGACGATGGATGATCGGTTTACGATTGCCAATATGGCAATCGAAGCGGGCGGCAAAAACGGTATTTTCCCGGTGGATGAGCTTGCGGAAGCCTATATGAAAGAACATTCCACCAAGACCTGGACGGTTTATGAAGCGGATGAGGACGCTGTTTATGACGAAGAATATACGATCGATCTGGGAGCTTTACGTCCGACGATTGCATTTCCTCATCTTCCCGAAAATACGAAAACGATTGATGAAATCAAAGAAGAAATTTCGATCGATCAGGTGGTAATCGGCTCCTGTACGAACGGGCGTCTGGACGACCTGCGGACTGCCGCGGAGGTATTTAAGGGAAGACATGTGGCAAAGGGAATGAGATGTATCGTGATTCCCGCGACACAGGCGATTTATATGCAGGCGATGGAAGAGGGGCTGTTAAAGACCTTTATCGAAGCGGGAGCCATTGTCAGCACCCCCACCTGTGGTCCATGTCTTGGCGGATATATGGGTATTCTTGCGGCAGGAGAGCGTTGTGTATCGACAACAAACCGTAATTTTGTAGGCAGAATGGGACATGTGGATTCCGAAATTTATCTCGCAAGCCCTGCGGTGGCGGCAGCCAGCGCGGTGACCGGCAGGATTTCCTGTCCCTGTCAGCTTTCCTGACGGTATGATCGATCAGGCAGGCATTCATTTGAAAACAGAGAAAGGAGCACGGTAAAAAGCATGAAAGCAGCAAAAGGAATTGTTTTTAAATATGGAGATAATGTGGATACGGATGTTATTATTCCCGCCCGTTACTTAAATTCTTCCGATCCGGCGGAACTTGCCACGCACTGTATGGAAGATATTGATAAAGAATTTACGGGCAGGGTGCAGAAGGGCGATATTATGGTGGCAGCCAAAAACTTTGGATGCGGATCTTCCAGAGAGCACGCGCCGATTGCCATCAAGGCCGCCGGAATCAGTTGTGTCATTGCGGAGACCTTTGCAAGAATTTTTTACCGGAATGCGATCAACATCGGACTTCCGATCATCGAATGTCCGGAGGCTGCGCGTGAAATCGAAGCGGGCGATGAAGTGGAAGTAAATTTTGACACGGGCGTCATTACGGATGTTACAAAAGGAACTTCCTATAAGGGCCAGGCTTTTCCGGAATTCATGCAGAAAATCATTGCAGCGGAAGGGCTTGTGAACTATATTAACCAAAAACAGGCATAGTAAGGATAAGAGAAAGGGACGGAATGATTCCGTCCCTGAACTATTTTCTGAAATTTTTTCCATAAGATGATAAAAAAGGATACAAATTATTATGAAAATATAGTATTATGATAATAGAACTTGGTTCGAATACTTTTTGATAGGGGAATAAAATTATGCTTGCTACTTTAATACCATTATTTGATGAAACGATGACTGTAAAAGCCTATTCTTTATTTGCGCAAAAGGAGAACCGCCTGTTGAATCCAAGCTATCTGGGACCCGGAATTACCGATGGCGTAAATGTGGTCGGTCTCGATCTCGTCGAAAGTATGGGCATTGAGACATTGTCGGCAGACAAGGAAATTTTTGTGGAAATTAACAGCATTTCCATATTCTCGAACCTTGATGAGCAATGTACGGCTCCGCATGAAAGACTGATCTTACTGGCGGATCATACGATTACCCCTGATGAAATGTACATCAGACGTTTTCGGGAATTGAAGGAAAAAGGGTACTATCTTGCGATCAGAAAGCTTCCGATTGAGAAATTTGAAGCATATCAGGAAGTTCTGCGTCTGATGGATTACATTCTGCTCGATTATAAGAAGCTGAATATCGGTAACGCAAAGCTCTTTTTCAACAAATATTATCCGAATATCAAAATGTGCGCGGTAAATGTTGATTCTCAGGAAGAATATAATATTTTAACAAAGATGGGTGGTTTTTCACTTTATGAAGGCAAATTTTTCCGTCTTCCGGTTACGGTCAGCAAGGAAACCGAAGTTGCGCCTCTGAAGGTAAATTATATTGAGCTGTTAAACATTGTCAATGATGCGGATTTCGATCTGTCGGAGGCTGCGGATGTAATCGGAAAAGATACGGCGCTTGTCATTTCTCTTTTGAAGATGGTTAACCGCATGACGGTCAATTCGGAAATTACTTCGATTCGGCATGCCGCGGCAATGCTTGGCCAGAGAGAACTGAAGAAATGGATTAATACCGCGGTTACCAATGAACTGTGTGCGGACAGACCGAGTGAGATTACCAGACTATCCCTGCTTCGTGCCAGATTTGCGGAGAACCTTGCGCCGCTTTTTGAAATGGCTGTTCATTCCTCGGAGCTTTTCCTGATGGGGCTGTTTTCCGTGCTGGATCTGATTCTGGATAAGCCGATGAAGGAAGCTCTGAATATGGTAAAGGTTTCTAAAAGCATAGAAGAGGCGTTGATCGAACATAAGGGAGAGCTGGCGCCGGTGCTCGACTTTATTATTCAGTATGAAAATGCGTCATGGCAGGAAGTTTCCAGACAGATGCTGCTTCGTCAGATCGATATGGATCCGGTTTATGATGCCTATACACAGTCGCTGCAATGGTATCGTGATCTGCTGGGAGCATAATTCAAACATCAAAAGAGACCGCCATAATAATTGGCCGGTCTCTTTTTTGATTGTTTAATTTTTTAAAATATAAAGGTTCAGGTGCCAAAAGGTGTGATATAAAATCTTATTGGCATATTTTGTGCAATCTGCCTTTACAGTTTATTTATCGCACCTTTTGATACCTGAACCATACAAAGCAAATCAGATATGATATGCAACGGTCCTGTAATATGCAATGGATACAATATAAAAAGCAAAGCAGACTTGACATTATTTGCAAAGTATACTATACTAAAAAAGCAAAGCGAGCTTGGCGAAAATATATTTCCATGTTTTGATGGCAATACGGCTGGAAGTGAGAGGAGAAATGAAGACAAAAATCAGGGAATTACGAAAAGCATTAAAAATGTCTCAGGAAGAGCTGGCGAATGCAGTCGGTACGACGAGACAGACGATTACCTCGATAGAGGTGGAAAAGTATACGGCATCGCTTGTTCTGGCGTATAAAATCGCACATTATTTTGGCCTGCCGATAGAAGAGGTTTTTGATTTTTCAGATGTGGAGGAGATATGACGATGGATAAAATGAGACAGGAAGTAAAAGAGAAACTGACATACTGGAGCAGGCTGTGTGCACTCTTTGTGGTTTTGTTATCGACAAACTGTGTCAATTATTTCCGACCGCGAAACAGCGGAGATAATTATACGGACTTTTTTCAGGGATTTCAGATGGGAATCGCGGCAGGATTACTGCTGTGGGCAATTGTTCAGATCATGAGGTACCGGAAAATCCTGCAGGATGAAGAAGCGGTCAGAGCATTCTATATCAGGGAGCACGATGAAAGAGCGGCGGCGATCTGGAGCAGATCAGGCGGAACTGTTTTATATACCTGTGCTTTACTGATTATCGGCGCTTCCCTTGTTGCAGGATATTATAACCCGGCCGTTTTTATTACCCTTCTTTTCTGCGGGCTGTTTCTGCTGCTTGTGAAAAAGGGACTGATTCTGTATTACCGAAGAACCATGTGAAAGGAGGGGGGACGGAACTGCCGTCCTGCGGCTGCCCCGGCATGAACAGCGGTAAACAGTGAAAGCAGTCGAAAATGTCGGAGTCGGAAACGCCGTTTTGAAAGCGGATGGACGATATCGGCAGAATATGATATAATAAACGCAGGCTTTATGGCCTGTGTTTATTATGATTGTCATGGAACAGGAGCAGTTATCGGAAATATGGTTAATAAAATTGACGGAAATCATTATTATGAGTATACGAAGATGAAAAATGTCAGCGTATCGGATACCGGAGAGAAGTTCAGTCTCAATTATAAGCAGGAGGAACTTTCAAATTCAAAGGAAAAGAAAGAAAAAGAAGTATCCGGTAAAGAAAAACAGCAGGCGGCGGAGAAATCAGGAGTCCGGCTGGAAATATCGAGTCAGGGGCGGTCTGCCGGTACGGATGGACGAAGGAAGGAGAAGCCGTCCGGAAATCGGGAAGCGGCGGGTTCCTGGTCATTTTTTTCTTCGATTCAGGAGATTTTCAAAACCGCGCTGGAAACGTTGCGGGAACTTTTTGATAAGATCTGGAATGAACCGGAAAACGGAGAAGCCCCGAATGCCGAAGAGATCATGGAAACGGAAGAGGCGGCCGCAGGCAGCGCGGAAGGAGAAGCGGAAACAGACCCCGTGTTTTCGGAAATGATGAATGCTGCGGCCGGCATACATTCAATGCAGGGAATGCTTTCGGACCAGGAGACAATACCGGAAACGGCGGAATCCTACCATCGGGATGAGGAACGTATGAATCGGGAAATACAGCCCTATCTGCGCAGGGGAGATCTGAATCAGGTGATCAGTATCCTGACGGATAACGGGAAAAAGACGGCGGCGAAAAACTCGACGCTGTTGACCTATTATGACAGAACCGGAAGGATGGTAGAACCGAATGCATCGGACAGCCAGCGGATTCTGTATGGAGACAGGAACACGAGAAAACTGTAAATACGAATAAAAGGAAAAAGCCGGTTTTGCCGGCTTTTTTTGCGGTTATGGGGCATCAAACGGAGAAACAACCCTGTTTTTGCCGTTTTGTTTGCCGTAATACAGTCTTCTGTCGGAATGGGTAATGGTATCCTCTATGGTATTTCCCGGTCGATGCGACGCAACGCCGAGCGTGAGAGAACAGTGAATGGATGTTTCATGCAGGGTGAAAACATGCTCCGAAACGGAAGCGCGGATTCTTTCCGCGATCTCACAGGTTCGGTCCAGCTTTTCCTGGCTGAGAATCAGAATTTCCTCACCGCCCCAGCGGCACACCTGACCGTGTCCCCGGACCTGATCCTGAATGATCCTGGAAATTTCCTTTAAGACGACATCGCCGAAATCATGCCCGTATGTATCATTTACTTTTTTGAAATTGTCAATATCGCACATGACGAGACAGAAGGCTTCTTCCGTTTTCATAACGGCGTCAAAATAGTCCTGCATGCTTCGGCGGTTGAACAGGCCCGTCAGCGGATCAATACTTGCCATGTTATCGAGCGCGATATTCTGGCTGACGAGCTGATTGTTTTTCGCAAGCATATCCGTAATAAAGAGCAGGGTTCCGAGAAACAGGAAGCCGAAATTGCAGATCGAATTGAAGATATAGATGCACAGCTCCGTAAATTTCGATACATGCAGCGGAAAAATCGATCCCCAGAACATGGAAATCATCCGGCAGCATATAAAGCAAATCAGCACAACGAGGCCAAGCAGCGTCGGAATATAGTATTTTTTCCGGCCCTGAATCAGTGTAATACACATATAGTAGCCGAATGGAATCAGTCCGATCATATACTGTGAAAAGCCAAACTGCCAGCCAACACAGATAGCCGCGACAAAGGAATGAATAATAATTTCCGCATATGTGATATAGAAAGTACGAATCAGTTCCCTCTCGTATCCGTATCGAATGATTTTAATGCAGTTAACATAAGTAATTACGCTGATAATATTGAGAAGTGCAAGGGGGAAAACCGAAGAAGAGCAAAAATTCCGATAAGCAGTACATGAATCGATGCAATAATACAGGTCAGTGCCTGATATCTGAATTTTTCACTGTAAAAACCGGCATGAACCGCAGCTATGAAATTGTTGAGTTTTTTCTTAACATTTCTAAACATGCTCAATCGGGTTCCTAATCCTCAGTATTGTAAAATAATTTATATATATGAAATGCTTTCTTCAAGCCGCCTTGTCTGAAAGGTACAAAATTTTAAGGTGATTGATTCAATTTAGGGACATATATTAGAATTATATAACAAAATACGGATAAAGTAAATTGAAAATTGCAGAATATGCTTGTTTCGAAAGGACCTGTCTACTATAATAATACGGGAAGAATCAAGTGGAGGATTTCGGATGAATCAGGAGGCATTTGAACAGGCAAAATTAAAGGTGCTGTTAAAGAAACATGAACAGCACGGCTTCGGAACGCTGCAGGAAAAAACTGTTCATGCGGTTATGAAGCTGTATTATGAGCCCAATATTGATTATCATGAGGTGCCGGTTGAAGGATACATTGCGGATATCTATAAAGAAGGCCGCATTATTGAGATACAGAACGGTAATTTTAACCGCCTGCGGGAGAAGCTGAAGGTTTTTCTGCCGTCCTATCCGGTCACGGTAGTCCTGCCGATCCCTCATTTTCGGTGGATTATTTATATGGATGGGAAAGGCGGGGAACTTTCTTCCAGGAGAAAGTCTCCGGTTACAGGCAGCGTTTACAGCGCATTTCCGGAATTATATAAAATCAAAAATTATCTGAGACATCCGAATCTTTCCTTTGCGTTTCCGTTGATTGATATGGATGAATACCGTCTGCTTAGCGACACGGGACATGGAAAAAGAAGGAAAGGAAGCCGCTATGACAGAATGCCGCTGTCGCTTTATGACGAAGTCTTTTTCGAGCGGCCGGAGGATTTTGTACAGGTCATTCCCTATGAGCTGGAGGAACCCTTTACTGTCCGGGAATTTGCCAAAGCGGCTCATATCCACCGCGATCTGGCGCAGATGACGCTTCATATTTTATTTCATATGGAACTGGTTGCCCGGCCCGGAAAGAAGGGGAGAGAATATTTATATAAGGTTCTGTCGTAAAAAATTGGACCTTTACACGTTTTCCCAATTTATGCTAAAATATTCGCGAATGTTAACGGAGCCTGCCGTTTGGGGGACTGCGGGCATGGAAAGGTTAGGAAAAGCTTATGGCGAAGGAAAATAAATACGATGCCTCCAGCATTACCGTACTGGAAGGGCTGGAAGCGGTCAGAGTCAGGCCGGGCATGTATATCGGAAGCGTTTCGACGAAAGGTTTGAATCATCTGATTTATGAAATTGTAGACAATGCGGTGGATGAACATCTGGCCGGCTTTTGTGATACGATCCGCGTGACGCTTGAGGCGGACGGCTCCGCGACGGTGGAAGACAACGGGCGCGGTATCCCGGTCGGCATGCACGAAAAAGGAATCAGCGCGGAACGACTTGTTTTTACAACCCTTCATGCCGGAGGCAAATTCGATAACGAAGCTTATAAAACGAGCGGAGGCCTGCACGGTGTCGGTTCTTCGGTTGTGAATGCGTTGTCTGCCTGGCTGCATGTTCAGATCAAGACAGAAGGCTTCATTTATGAGGACCGGTACGAACGGGGGATTCCGGTTCTGGAGCTGAAAAACGGTCTTCTTCCCGAAATCGGCAAAACAAAGGAAACCGGATCGAAGATCAGCTTTCTGCCGGATGATATGATTTTTGACAGGACCTGGTTTAAGGAAGACGATGTGAAGAGCCGCCTGCATGAGACAGCGTATCTGAACCCCAATCTGACCATTATCTTCGAGGACCGGAGAAAAGAAGAAACGGAACATATTGAATTTCATGAGCCGGAGGGCATCATCGGTTTTATCAAGGATATGAATAAGTCCAGAGAAGCGGTCCATGACGTGATCTATTTTCAGGGCGAGTCGGAAGGAATTCAGGTAGAGGTGGCTTTTCAATATGTCAATGAATTTCACGAAAATGTCCTTGGATTCTGCAATAATATTTATAATGCGGAAGGCGGAACGCATCTGACCGGTTTTAAGACCACGTTCACCAATGCGATCAATACCTATGCGCGCGGGCTCAATATTCTGAAAGAAAAAGATATTAACTTCACGGGAGCCGATGTCAGAAACGGTATGACAGCCGTTGTTTCCATCAAGCATCCGGACCCGCGGTTTGAAGGACAGACGAAAACGAAGCTGGATAATCAGGATGCATCCAAAGTGGTCAGCAAAGTGACCGGAGACGAAATCGTCCGGTTTTTTGACAGAAATCTGGAGACTTTAAAAAGCATCATCGGCTGTGCGGAAAAGGCGGCAAAAATCCGGAAGGCGGAAGAAAAGGCCCGGACGAACATGCTGACAAAGCAGAAGTTTTCATTTGATTCCAACGGGAAGCTGGCAAACTGCGAATCCAGAGATCCTGAAAAATGCGAGATTTTTATCGTCGAGGGTGATTCTGCGGGCGGCAGCGCGAAAACAGCCAGAAACCGGATGTTTCAGGCGATCCTGCCGATTCGGGGAAAGATTCTGAATGTGGAGAAAGCGAGTATCGACAAGGTGCTTGCCAATGCGGAGATTAAGACTATGATCAACGCTTTCGGCTGCGGATTTTCGGAGGGGTATGGAAATGATTTCGATATTTCCAGACTGCGTTATGATAAGATCATTATTATGGCCGATGCGGACGTGGACGGCGCGCATATTTCCAATCTGCTGCTGACGCTGTTCTACCGCTTTATGCCTGAGCTGATTTATGAAGGTCATATTTATATTGCGATGCCGCCGCTTTATAAGGCGATGCCGTCAAAGGGCAAAGAAGAATACCTGTATGACGACAAGGCCCTCGATAAATACCGGAAGCGGCATAAATGTCCCTTTACCCTGCAGCGCTATAAGGGACTTGGCGAAATGGATGCAGACCAGCTGTGGGAAACCACGCTGAATCCGGAAACCAGAATGTTAAAGTTAGTGGAAATAGAAGACGCCCGTATGGCATCCGAAGTAACGGAAATGCTGATGGGAACGGAAGTGCCCCCGCGTAAGGAATTTATTTACCGCCATGCGCAGGAAGCGGAGCTGGATATATAAACGGCGGGTGGGTGAATTTATCAGGAAGGTCGTGGACAAATGGAAGATAACAGAATTATCAAAACCGAATATTCCGAGGTCATGCGGAAATCCTTTATCGACTATGCGATGAGCGTCATTATCGCCAGAGCGCTTCCCGATGTGCGCGACGGATTGAAGCCGGTACAGAGACGGACGCTTTACGATATGTACGAGCTCGGTATCCGCTATGACAGGCCCTATCGTAAATCAGCGCGTATCGTCGGCGATACGATGGGTAAATATCATCCGCATGGCGACAGCTCCATCTATGATGCACTTGTCGTTATGACGCAGGATTTCAAAAAGGGCCTGCCCCTGATTGACGGACATGGCAATTTCGGCAATATTGAGGGCGACGGCGCTGCGGCCATGCGATATACGGAAGCCAGACTGGAAAAGATCACGCAGGAGGCATTTCTTGCCGATCTGGATAAAGACGTTGTGGATTTCATCCCTAATTTTGATGAGACAGAGAAAGAACCGGGTGTTCTTCCCGTAAAGATTCCCAATCTCTTAATCAACGGTTCGGAGGGCATTGCGGTCGGTATGGCAACCAGTATTCCGCCGCATAATCTGGAGGAGGTAATTAATGCGACGAAAGCTTATATGCTTGACGAGAATATTACGACGAGAGAACTGATGCGTTATGTCAAGGGCCCGGATTTCCCGACGGGCGGAATCGTTATCAATCAGGACGAGCTTCTGAATATATATGAAACCGGTACAGGAAAGATCAGGGTCCGCGGTAAGGTAGAGGTGGAAAAGGGTAAGGGGGGAAAAATAAATCTCGTAATCAGCGAGATTCCCTATACGATGATAGGCTCTTATATCGGAAAATTTCTGCTGGATGTCGCTTCGCTTGCGGAAACGAAGAAAACACAGGATATTGTGGATATCACAAATCAGTCTTCCAAAGAGGGCATCCGTATCGTGATCGAGCTGCGAAAGGATGCCGATGTCGAGAATTTTAAGAATCTGCTTTACAAAAAAACCAAACTGGAAGATACGTTTGGCGTCAATATGCTGGCCATCGCGGACGGCAGGCCGGAGACGATGGGGTTAAAACAGATTATCAAGGCAAATGTGGACTTTCAGTATGAGGTTGCCACGAGAAAATATAAGAATCTGCTGGCAAAGGAGCTTGATAAAAAGGAAATTCAGGAAGGACTGATCAGAGCGTGTAATGTTATCGATCTGATCATCGAAATTCTCCGCGGTTCCAAAGACCGGAGCATGGCAAAGGCCTGTCTGGTGGAGGGAAAGACGGATGGCATCAAATTCCGGTCCAGAGAATCGAAAATTATGGCGGCGCAGTTGATGTTTTCTGAAAAACAGGCCAATGCGATTCTGGAAATGCGCCTGTATAAGCTGATCGGACTGGAAATCGAAGCGCTGATCAACGATCATGAGGAAACGATGGCCAATATTTACCGTTATGAGGATATTCTGGCAAGACGGGATTCCATGGCGCAGGTGATTATCAATGAGCTGGATGAGATCAGGGCGGCCTATGGGCGGCGCAGGAGAACAGAGCTTACCAACGCCGAAGAAGCGGTCTATGTGGAGAAAAAACCGGAAGAGATGGATATCGTCTTTCTGCTGAACCGGTTCGGTTATGCGAAAACGATCGATGTACAGACTTATGAACGCAATAAAGATTCGGTGCATGCGGAGAACCAGTATGTGTTCCAGTGCAAAAATACCGGGAAAATATGTCTGTTCACTAACACCGGACAGCTGCATACGATTAAGGCATCGGACATTCCCTTTGGCAGATTCAGAGACAAGGGCATTCCTGTGGATAATATCAGCAATTATGAATCCGCAAGAGAAGAAATCATTTTTGTGGCAAGTCAGACGGATCTGAATCTTTACAGGGTTATTTTTGTAACCAGACTCGCCATGATAAAAGTGGTTGACGGCGGAGAATTCGATGTGACGAAGCGGACCGTCGCGGCAACGAAGCTGTCGGAGGACGATGAAGTCATCAGTGTAGTAACGCTGAAGGATCAGCACAACATTATTCTGCAGTCTGACAGCGGTTATTTTCTCCGGTTTCCGGTAGAGGCAATTCCGGAGAAAAAGAAAGCGGCCATCGGTGTCAGGGGCATGAAGCTTGGGGAACGCGACAGGCTGGAGGCCGTTTATTATACAAAGAGCACGGACGATGCTTCCATCGAATATAAAGGAAAAGAAATCGAATTAAATAAGCTGAAGCCGGGAAACCGGGACGGCAGGGGCGTTAAGGTTCGAATTTAAGCCGCGGCAGGGCGGCAGCGTAAAGGCTCTGTCAGGAAGGCAGACGTACAGGGAAAGGAAGATAATTTATGCGGGTCATCGCCGGAAAAGCACGTAGTTTAAAACTGAAAACACCTGTTGGGCTGGAAACAAGGCCAACAACAGACCGGATCAAGGAAACGCTCTTCAACATGCTGCAGCCTTATCTGCCTGACAGTATTTTTATCGATCTGTTCAGTGGAAGCGGCGGAATCGGCATCGAAGCTTTGAGCCGGGGCGCGGCACATGCTTATTTTGTGGAAAATAACAAAAATGCCATTGCCTGTATTCAGGAAAATCTGAATTTTACAAGGCTTGCGGAAAATGCGACGCTGATCAGACAGGATGTATTCGGTGCGCTTTCCGGCATTCATGAAAAAGAAGCGGACGTGATTTTTTTAGATCCGCCTTATGAGCTGGATTATGAGCGGCAGACTCTGGCGCTGCTTGCCGGATTGCCGTTTGTGACGGAAAATACGCTGATTGTTGTGGAAGCCTCGCGGGATACGGATTTTACTTATGCGGAAACGCTTGGCTATGCGGTAATAAAAGAAAAATGCTACCGGACAAATAAGCATGTGTTTTTGAAAAAAATCTAAAAATTTCCATTTTTTTAAAGACATTTCAGACGAAGTGATTTATGATATAGTTAAATACAGGCAGAGGGGAATTGCGATGAGGGCAGCAATCTATCCGGGGAGCTTTGACCCGGTCACATTCGGCCATCTTGATGTTATCAAAAGAGCCGCCGAAATTTTTGATGAATTAACGGTAAGTGTGTTGAATAATAAAGTAAAGAGTCCATTGTTTTCCGTGGAAGAACGTGTTAAGATATTGGAAGAAGCGACGAAAAATATTCCGAATGTAAAAGTGGATTCATTCAGCGGTCTTTTAATTGATTATGCAAAGAGCAAGGGTGTACATGTAGCGATCAGAGGACTGCGGGCGATCACGGATTTCGAATACGAACTGCAGATCGCGCAGACGAACCGGAAACTTTCGGGCGGGGAGTTGGATACGATGTTCCTGACAACAAGTCTGGAATATGCTTATTTAAGTTCGTCGAGCATCAAGGAGATCGCCAGCTTTAACGGAGATATTTCTCAGTGCGTTCCGGAATTTGTCGGGAAACTGGTTTATGAAAAATATGGCTATAACAGATAGGAGTAAAGATGAGCAGCAGAATCGAACAGTTAATCGATGAGATTGAGGATTATATTGACGGATGCAAATACCAGCCTCTTTCCAAGACCAATATTATCGTAAATAAAGAAGAAATTGACGAACTTCTGCGGGAACTCCGTATGAAAACACCGGAAGAGATCAAGCGTTATCAGAAGATCATTTCCAATAAAGAGGCGATTTTAAACGATGCGCGCACCAAGGCGGAGGCGCTGATTAATGATGCGACCGTACATACCAACGAGCTGATCAACGAGCACGAGATCATGCAGCAGGCCTATGCGCAGGCAAATGAGGTTGTGACGCTGGCTACTCATCAGGCGCAGGAGATTCTGGACAATGCAACCATAGAGGCGAACGGTGTCCGGGCGGCAGCCGTACAGTATCTGGACGATATGCTGGCGAGTCTTGAAAATCTGATGACAACGACATTGAATGCCACGACGGCGCATTATGAAAGCTTTTTTAATACGATTAACGGTTATAACGAGGTGGTAAAGGCGAACCGTGCGGAGCTGATGCCCCAGAGTGTGGAAAAGCTGCTGAAGGAAGCTGATTATGACGATCGGGCGGAGGAGTCCGTGAATCTGGATTTAATATAAGGAGCATGTTGAAAGAACGCATGGTGGCAGAAATGATTCAAAAGTTCACAATAAGCTGGTTTCAAAGGGAAGCCGGCTTATTCTTTTTCACAATGGGAATAATTGGCATGCTGTTTATAAACGGAGGTATTTTCGAAGGAGAAGCGCTGACTGTTTTTGCGAGTGAACAGACTCCCGTTTCGGAAGAAGCGGTATCCGAAGAGGCGGAAAAGATTGTCGTTGTAATCGATCCGGGACACGGGGGAGAAAATCTCGGTGGAGAATATGAAGATTATACGGAAAAAGAAATGACACTTATTGTGGCCAATGCGATGAAAGAGGAGCTGGAGCAGTATGAAGGAATTACCGTTTATCTGACAAGATCGGGCGATGAGGATCTGACTCTGGAAGAACGATGTGAATTCGCGGCCGGCGTCAATGCGGATTTTCTTTTCTGCCTGCACTTCAATATGTCCGAATATCATACGCTGTTTGGCGCGGAAACATGGATCTCAGCGTTCGGAGAGCAGTACAGCAGAGGGTATGCCTTTGCCAATATTGAGATTGGACTGTTGCAGGAAATGGGCCTTTATTCCCGCGGCATCAAGACGAGGCTGAATGACAGGGAAGAGGATTACTATGGAATTATCCGGCATTCGACGGAACAGAATATGCCCTGTGTCCTGATCGAACACTGTCATCTCGATCACGAGAACGATCAGCCTTTTTACGACCATAAGGACAAGTTGGAAGCTTTCGGCAGACTGGATGCGGAAGCGGTAGCCAGGTATTATGGACTGCGTTCGGAAAGTCTCGGAAAGGATTTTAGCGATTATCAGAATCTTTCCGTTCCGGTACCGTCCCAGACGATGAAACCGGATTCGACGGAGCCGGACATCTGCATGATTGAACTGGTAAATCAGAATATGGAAAACGGTGAGGTGACCGTCAGCGTTTCGGCGGCGGATTATGACAGCGGCATGCTTTATTATGCCTACAGCTATAACGGCGGCATGACCTTCTCGGATCTGCAAAGATGGCCGGATAAAACAAAGGATACCTTTGAGTTTACGCTGACCGTTCCTTCCGGCATGGTCCCCCAGATTCTCGTCAATGCCTATAACGGATATGATCTGTATACGACGAGCAATCAGCTGAATCTTCCCTCGATGAATTACGAAACGGAATCGGCCGAAGAACCTTCCATACAGACGGAGGAGGAAGAAGCGGTGGAAAGCGCATCTGACAGCGTTCTGTCCGGGAAAAGCGGCGCTTCCTCCGAAACGGAAAAGAAACAGGAAGAACAGCGGCCGCTGACGATGGGATATTTCCTGCAGATATGTCTGTTCTGCGCCGTCCTTGTTTTTGCAATGGCATTCTCTTTGATTCTGATCCTCAGAGGGCAAAAGAGAAGACGCAGAAGACGGCGTAAATAAGCGCTGTCAGTGCCGTTTGAATGCATTTATGCAGGAAATACTGCAAAATGGACAGATTTGTACCTTTTATCATGCTATATGTCTGCGCCATGCAGGAAAAGCCGCCAAAGGGAAGAAGCGTCAAAATCATATACATGTGTTCTTTTCCGGCCCTGTTTATGCCGCTTGTGATCTCAAGCAGACAGTTGCAGAAAGCAAGGGAGTCCGCGGACAGTGTGGTAAGAGGCAGTAACAGAATATTTAACAGGTTGAAGAAAACCATGTAGCCTCCCAGTTTGCCGATACCGATCAGGGCTGAAACAACGGAATCGTCAATGGCGGCTAACAGAGAAAGCTTTTCCGGCTCATATGAGGCTGCCCGGAACGGATATTCTATTGAGGCTGCCCGAAGCGGCATGGCTGAGGAGAAGGAAGCGGAGGCAGACTGTTTTCCCGGCAGGCCAAGCAGATGAAGAGCGGCTCCATAGCCAAGCGGCACACCATACATAATCAGAAAAGGCAGGAAACTGCCGGAAAGCGACAGCGTGCTCATCACAAAGCTGAGAAAATAGATCGGCCCGATGTTATTGCAGAAGGAAAGCAGATAAGCGCCTTCTTCTTTCGTCAGTTTGCCGGCTGTGCAGAGATCTCCGATGACCCGCGCACCCATCGGAAAGCCGCAGAGCATTCCCATCAGGATCACATAAGAGCCGTTTAACGAGGTTCCAAAGATTATATGAAAAAGAGGATGAAAAAAACGTGCGAAATTTTCCGTCAGATTCATCCGCACCATGATACCGGAGAGGATCATGAAGGGAAAAAGCGTCGGAATCATCTTTTGAAACCAGAGAATCAGACCGGTATAAGCATAGTCGAGTGAGCTTGCGGGATAGCGAAGAAGCAGAAAGGTCAGATAGAGGGCTGGCAGCGTAAGGAGCAGCTGAAAAAGCAGGTGCCTGAATTTTCGTAGCATGATGGGCCTTCCAATGCAGCTTTTTTTCATTATATGTTAAAAGAACCGGAGAAATGATTGTTTGTACCCTTTGATATTTTCACCGCATGTAACGGCGGCCGAAAGGATATGCGGATATGCGTCTGGATAAATTTTTATGTGATTTATGCATCGGAACGAGAAGCAGTGTCAGAAAGGATATCAAAAACGGACTCGTCTCCGTAAACGGCACGGTCATTCGGAAAAATGACTGCCGGATAGATGAAAAGCGGGACGAAATCCGCTATCGCGGAGAACTCTGCGTTTACCGGAAATATGTTTATTATATGCTTCATAAACCGGCAGGTACCGTTTCCGCTACGGAAGATAAGCGGGATAAGACCGTTGTTTCGCTGTTAAAGGATACGGGCCGGAACGATTTGTTTCCGGTGGGAAGGCTGGATAAGGATACGGAGGGGCTGCTGCTTATAACCAATGACGGCCCGTTATCCCATGCGCTGCTTTCTCCCGGAAGACATGTGGAGAAGGTCTATGAATGTACGCTTGCAGCTCCCTTTTCACAGGAGCAGAAACAATGCCTGGAGTCCGGTGTGGATATCGGGGAGAAGAAGCCGGCGCTTCCGGCGAAGGTCAGTGTCCTTCATGAGAAAAAGATCGCATTGACCATTACGGAGGGAAAATACCATCAGGTGAAGCGGATGATAAAAGCGGCCGGCAATGAGGTGCTGTATCTGAAAAGAATCCGCATGGGTCAGCTGGTTCTGGATGATGGGCTGAAGCCGGGAGAATACCGGGAATTAACAGAGGAGGAAATAACAATGCTGAAAACACCTGTGCTTACATTAGAAGATCTGGATGCGGTCATTTTTGATCTGGATGGTTCTCTTGTCGACTCCATGTGGGTCTGGCAGTCAATCGATATCGAATATCTGAAAAAATTCGGGATTGTGCCCCCGCCTGATCTGAATCACCTGATCGGAGGACGCAGTTTTCACGAAACGGCGGTTTATTTCAGGGAATTATTTCATATTCCTGACGATGTGGAGCAGATCAAGGCCGACTGGAACCGGATGGCATGGGATAAGTATGCCAGAGAGGTTCCCTTAAAAGAAGGCGCGGAAGCATTCATTTCGCTCTGCAGAAAAAAAGGGATAAAGCTCGGTATTGTCACCAGCAATTTCAGAGAACTTGTGGAAAATGTTCTGGATGCGCATGGACTGAAGGAATATTTTGGATGCATTATGACAAGCTGTGAGGTCACGAAGGGAAAACCTGCGCCGGACATTTATCTGGCGGCGGCAAAGGCGCTTGATGCCGCGCCCGGACGATGTCTCGTATTTGAAGATATCGTTCATGGAATCCAGGCCGGGAAAGCGGCCGGCATGCGCGTATGCGCTGTCTATGACGAAGCCTCCGCATCTCAGGATGCAAAGAAGCGGGAACTGGCCGATTACTATATTCATGATTTTAAGGAACTGATAGAAAGGCATGGAGGATAGGGGCATGGGGTTTTTACCGATATCCGCGGAAGAAATGCATGAGGCCGGAATAGAACAGTTTGATTTCGTCTATGTGATCGGGGATGCCTATGTGGATCATCCCTCCTTCGGACATGCTATTATCAGCCGGATGCTGGAAGCCCATGGCTACAGGGTAGGGATTATTTCCCAGCCGGACTGGAAGGACGATGCGAGCATTTCGATTCTGGGCAGACCAAGGCTTGGGTTTTTGATTTCGGCCGGCAATATGGATTCCATGGTCAATCATTATTTCGTATCGAAGAAACATCGGCCGGGCGATGCCTATACGCCGGGAGGTGAGGCATTAAAGCGGCCGGATTATGCGACCGTTGTGTATGGCAATCTCATCCGGAAAACCTACCGGGATGTACCCGTCATCATCGGCGGGATCGAAGCGAGCCTGCGCAGGATGGCGCATTACGACTACTGGTCCGATAAGCTGAAACGTTCGATCCTCTTGGATTCTCAGGCAGATCTTCTTTCCTATGGAATGGGAGAAAAGGCCATCGTTGAGATTGCGGATGCCCTTGCTTCCGGAATTGCGGTCAGAGATATTACCTTTGTAAAGGGCACAGTCTATAAGACGAGAACGCTTTCCGGCATCTATGACGGCATTGTGCTGCCTTCCTATGAAGAGATGCAGGCAGCGCGGGAGAAGTATGCGGAAAGTTTTGCCATACAATACCGAAACACCGATCCGTTTACAGCAAAGACGTTGATTGAAGAATATCCGCATCAGGTTTATGTGGTGCAGAATCCGCCTCAGGAACCGCTTACGGCGGAAGAAATGGACGAAGTCTATGAACTGCCTTATATGCGCGCCGGCCATCCGTCTTACGAAGAAAAAGGCGGCGTTCCTGCCATATCGGAAGTGCGGTTCTCACTGACCAGCTGCCGGGGCTGTTTTGGCGGGTGCAGCTTTTGTGCTCTGACTTTTCATCAGGGGAGAATCGTACAGGTGAGGAGCCATGAATCCCTTTTAAGAGAAGCTAAGCAGTTCTTAAAAGAACCCGATTTCAAAGGATATATCCATGATGTGGGCGGTCCTACCGCCAATTTCAGGCGCCCTTCCTGCGAAAAACAGTTAAAGAAAGGCGTCTGTCAGGACAGGCAGTGCCTTTTTCCGAAGCCCTGTCCCGGTCTGCAGGCGGATCATTCGGACTATCTTTCGCTGCTTCGGAAGCTTCGCGCGCTGCCCGGTGTGAAAAAAGTCTTCATCCGTTCCGGAATCCGGTTTGATTATCTGCTGGCGGATAAGGACGATACTTTTTTCAGGGAACTGGTGGAGCATCATATAAGCGGACAGCTTAAAGTAGCGCCGGAGCATATTTCCGATGCGGTTTTGTCCAAAATGGGGAAACCGGAAAGATCGGTTTACGAGCAATTTGTGAAAAAATATGATAAAATAAATCAGAGACTTGGAAAAAAACAGTTCCTTGTTCCTTATCTGATGTCGTCTCATCCCGGCTCGACGTTAAAGGAGGCTGTGGAGCTTGCCGAATATCTGCGGGATTTTGGATATATGCCGGAGCAGGTACAGGATTTCTATCCGACGCCGTCCACCATATCCACCGTCATGTACGCGACCGGTATTGATCCGCGAAACGGCAGGAAAGTCTTTGTATGCAGAAATCCGCATGAAAAAAAGCTGCAGCGTGCCCTCATCCAGTACCGCAATTCTTCCAATTACGAGCTGGTGCGGGAGGCGCTTTTACGGGCGGGAAGAGAAGATCTGATCGGGTTTTCCGACAAATGCCTGATCAGGCCGGGGAAAGAGCGGGCAAAAAGCGATACCGGCAGGAAGAAACAAACAAAGAAAAAAACGATACGAAAGGTACATAAGCGTAAGAACAATACATGAGCTCATGCCGTCAGAGAAGGCACGGCATAAACATTTATGCCGACAGCTATCCGATAGGATGCGGCGGATGTCGGCAGGGAAGAAAGGGGTGCAGGTATGAATATTGCGATTATTACGGGCGCTTCCTCCGGGATGGGGAAGGAATTTGCCAGACAGCTTGCGGGCAGTCTGTCAAAAACAGATGAAATCTGGCTGCTTGCGAGAAAAAGGGAGCCGCTGGAGAGACTGGCGTTAGAGCTTACCAAAGAGGTAAAGGAAGCCGCAGGGACGGCGGAAACACACCACGAGAAAACGATTAAAGTCAGGACCATTTCCATCGATATTACCAATGAAAAAAAGCTTTCCCGGTTCGCTGAAGTGCTGATGATACGGAATGCAGGCATATCCGTGCTTGTAAACTGTGCGGGTACCGGAATATACGGTGAATTTGAGAAACAGAGCCGGGATGAAGTGACGGAAACAGTCCGGCTGAATGTGCTTGCCCTGACGCAGATGACGAAGTTTTGTCTGCCCTATATGAAGAAGGGCAGTAAGATCATTCAGGTTTCTTCCGGTTCCGCCTTCCTGCCGCAGGCTGACTTCGCGGTCTATGCGGCATCGAAAGCCTATGTCTATTCCTTTGGAATGGCGCTTGGAAGGGAATTAAAGGAAAAAGGAATTTCGGTAACGGTGGTCTGTCCCGGACCGGTGGAAACGCCGTTCTTAAATCATGCTTACGGCAGATACGGGGAAATGAGCCTATTAAAGAAAATGACGACGGCCAAACCGGAAAAGGTGGTGCGAAAGGCTCTGAAGGACTGCAAACGCGGCAGGGCGGTATCGGTTTACGGGCTGTCAATGAATCTGCTGTATAAAATGACGAGAGGACTGATTCGATGAAGAAGGTACAAAAAGGCTGCTACGGTTATCTTGCATGGCAGAAAAAAGCGTCTCTGATACGGACGGTTTTGTTTTTTGTCCTGTCGTTTGCCATTTACTGTATCGGTGTCTTTTCGACAGGGAGCAATAAGAATCTGCTGACCATCGTTGCGGTGCTTGGCTGTTTGCCGGCCTGTAAGAGTGCGGTCAATGCAGTCATGTTTTTCCGGGCATCCGGATGCAGTGTGGAAGCGCGGAAAAGAACAGCGCCTTTTGACGAAAAGCTACAGGGACTTTATGATATGTATTTTACGTCCTATAAGAAAAATTTTCCAATCAGCCATATGGTACTAAAGGGAAATGTTATCTGTGCCTGTACGGAAAGCGAACGCTGTGACTGCGTCGCGGGAGAAAAGCATCTGGAGCAGATGCTTTTGCAGGACGGTTATAAACATATGACGGTCAAAATTTTCGATAGCCTTGACAAATATATAGACCGACTCAGTCAATTGGAAAAGCTGAATGTAGAAGAGAGCCCGAAACAGGCGGAAATGATCAGAATGCTTTATTCCATTTCGCTTTAGTTTTACATGGCAAAGGCAGGAAATATATGTATCAGAGAACGATTACCCAAAAGGATGCCGGCCAGCGGTTCGACCGGTATCTGCATAAACTGCTGCCAGAAGCAGGAAGCGGTTTTTTATACAAAATGCTGCGAAAAAAAAACATTGTGCTGAATCAGAAAAAGGCGAATGGCAGCGAGAAGCTGATCTGCGGCGATGTTGTATCCGTTTATTTTGCAGAGGATACGCTTCAAAAATTTATGGGGGACAAACCGGCGCTGAAGGAAAGCGTGTTTCCTCCTGTTTCCATCCTGTATGAAAACGAACATATACTGCTTGCCGATAAACCGGCAGGGCTGCTTACACAGAAAGCGAAGCCTGAGGATATCTCCTTAAATGACTGGCTGATCGATTATCTGCTTTCAAAACGTCAGACCACTCCGGAAGAACTGCGGACCTTTCGCCCCTCTGCCTGTAACAGACTGGACAGAAATACGAGCGGTATCGTGTTGTGCGCCAAGTCCGTTCATGGCGCGCAGGTGCTTTCGGAGGCTTTAAAGTCGCGCAGCCTGCATAAATTTTACCTTCTTTATGCAAAGGGCCGGCTGACCGGGGAAAAAACGATAGAGGGCTGTCTTGTGAAGGACAAAAAGAAAAACAGAGTGCAGATTGTTTCGCAGGGGAATGCCACAGGCGATGCGTCTTATATCCGGACGCGGTATCTTCCGGTTTTGGAAGAAGCGGATAAAACCTTGCTGGAAGTGGAACTGATTACCGGAAAACCGCATCAGATTCGTGCCCATCTGGCCTCCATCAGCCATCCGCTGCTTGGGGATTATAAATACGGAGACAGGGAATGGAATGATGATTACCGCAGACAGTTTCAGGTAACATTTCAGCTGCTGCATGCTTATAAGGTCGTTTTTCCTCCGCTTGGCGAAGCCTTTGAGGATCTTTCCGGCCGAACGTTTTATGCGCCGGTTCCGGAAATCTTTCACCGCGTTTCCGATCGGAAAGATTTGGTCCCGGATTGTCCGGATGCCGGACAAAGAAGACAGGGCGCGCAGGCTCAGAGAAAGGTATGGTAAAGATATGGCAACTTGGAATTCCAGAGGACTGCGGGGCTCTACGCTGGAGGATCTGATCAACCGCACCAATGAAAAATATCTGGAAAACGGGCTGGCTCTGATCCAGAAAATTCCGACGCCGATCACGCCGATCAATATTGATAAGCAGAGCAGACATATTACGCTCGCCTATTTCGAACAGAAGAGCACCGTAGACTATATCGGCGCGGTTCAGGGGATTCCGGTCTGCTTTGACGCGAAAGAATGCGCTTCGGATACCTTTGCCCTGCAGAATATTCACGAGCATCAGGTGGCCTTTATGGAACAGTTTGAACGCCAGAAGGGAATCGCCTTTTTTCTGATCTATTATACACACCGGGACAGTTTCTATTATCTGCCCTATGAGATGCTCCGTTTCTTCTGGGACAGGGCGAAAGACGGCGGCCGGAAGAGCTTTCGGTATGAAGAACTGAATCCGGCTTATGTGCTTCCGAAAAAGCATGGAATTCTGGTTCCCTATCTGGATATGCTGCAGCAGGATCTGAATGACCGGACGGAATAAAATGTGGGAAAGAATAAAAAGACATGATGATATGAGGAGGAACAATATGAAAAAGCATGATATCGGAAAGAAGCGGCATGTGTCCGCACTGGCTTTGCTGTTTGGCCTGTTTCTTTTATGCGGAAGCGGGACAGAGGCGGCTGCGCCTGAATTGGAGACGGCAGATGAGGCGGCCGTTCCGCAGGCGGTGTCCGAAACGGAGACGGAGCCGTCGGGCCCTCTCATCGTTATCGATGCGGGACATCAGGCAAAGGGCAACAGCGAGAAGGAACCGATCGGACCCGGAGCGGTCGAGAAAAAGGCAAAGGTTGCGGGCGGCACGAGCGGCTGCGTCAGTGGACTGCCCGAATATGAGCTGACGCTTGCGGTGGCGTTTAAGCTCCAGAACGAGCTTACGGAACGAGGATATGAGGTCCTCATGATCCGGACGACGCACGACGTCGATATCAGCAATTCGGAGCGGGCGGAAATGGCCAATGAAGCGGAGGCGGACGCTTTTATCAGACTCCATGCCGACGGGTCGGAAAATGCTTCGGCAAAAGGCGCCATGACCATCTGCCAGACCAAAGACAATCCCTATAATGCCTCACTGTACGAGGACAGCCGGGCGCTGTCCGATGCGGTGCTTGACGGTCTTGTGGAAAAAACCGGCTGTAAGAAGAGAAAGGTATGGGAAACGGATACCATGAGCGGCATCAACTGGTGTCAGGTTCCGGTCACCATTGTTGAAATGGGATTTATGACCAATCCGGAAGAAGATGCGCTGCTTGCGTCTGAGGAATATCAACAGAAGCTTGCGGAAGGAATCGCTGACGGAATCGACCTTTATTTTACGGAAAAGCAGAATTGACAAACCGGAAAATATTCGATATACTTCTGTTTGTTAGAGTATTACGTTACCAAATTACCACTTTAAAACATTAAAGTGAGGAAATAAAAAACGCTATTGCAGCATACTGCTTTATGGAGACGGCATCGGTTTTTAAAGCGGAAAATTCAGGCGGACTGAGAAGGAGGCATGGTTATAAAAATGAACAAAAAGCTGGTACATACACCGGAGGGTGTCAGAGATATCTACGGTGATGAGGAAGAAAAGAAGCTGGAGGTGGAGCGGCTTTTACAGGAAAAGCTTCATTCCTATGGCTGTCGGGATATCCAGACGCCGACCTTCGAGTTTTTCGATGTCTTTTCGAAGGAGGTCGGTACGACGCCATCCAGAGAATTATACAAATTTTTTGACAAGGAGGGCAATACGCTTGTGCTGCGGCCGGATTTTACGCCGTCTGTTGCAAGGTGTGCCGCGAAATACTTTATGGATGAGGATCTGCCGGTCCGTCTCTGTTATCAGGGAAATACATTTACCAATACCTCCAATCTGCAGGGAAAGCTGAAAGAGGTGACGCAGATGGGCGTGGAACTGATCGGAGACGATTCCGTTTATGCCGATGCGGAGATGATTGCAATGGTGATCGAAGCCCTTTATCATGCCGGATTGACTGACTTTCAGGTGAGTATCGGAAATCTGGAATATTTCAAGGGAATCTGCGCCCAGGCCGGGCTGGATGAGGAAACGGAGCTCACCCTGCGGGAGCTGATTTCCGGGAAAAATTATTTCGGCGCGGAGGAACTGCTCGCGGGCAAAAACGTAAAGGAAAAAGACCGGGCCGCGCTGCTGAAAACAAGCGATCTGTTCGGTTCCGTAGAGGCGCTGGAGGAAGCAAGACATGCGGTCAACAATAAACGTTCCCTGAAGGCAGTCGAACGGCTGGAGCAGGTTTATCAGGTTCTCTGCGATTACGGCGTTGAAAAATATGTTTCTTTTGACCTGACCATGTTAAGCAAGTATAATTACTATACGGGTATTATTTTCAAAGGTTATACATATGGTGTAGGTGATACGATCGTAAAGGGAGGACGATATGATACACTGCTTGGACGGTTCGGAAAAGAGACTCCGGCAATCGGTTTCATGATCGCGGTGGATGATCTTCTGCTTGCGATG
>CALDLG010000172.1 GCA_937910785.1 uncultured Lachnospiraceae bacterium
GCAATTTCGGGACATGGAAGTCCCGGAAAGCCCGATTCGAGCCCGGATGGCGAGTGTCGGGCGGTTGCGTCCGCATATCATAACGTTGGCAGAATATTTAGAAAATCCATTTTCCGAAGTCAGACGCAAGGGAATATCTTGTGCAATCTGCCAATAAGAGTTTTATGCCACACCTTTTGACACCTGAACCATAGGAGGGAAAAAGTTTCTTTGAAAAGCTTTTTTACGGACGGGAAAAAAAAGATATTTGCGGCGGGAACGGCGCTTCTGCTTCTTGTGGCATGTGTTTTTTTGGTTATTAAAACAGGACTTAATACATTGCCTTTTGGTTTTGCAGCGGATGACAACGCGAATCTTGCGCTGCAAAGAGGGGTCAGGGCGACCTGTGACAGCATGGAGACAGAGGAGCTGTCGGCGGACAAAGCGGTCGATGGAGACGGAGAAACTCTGTCCTCCCGCTGGTCGAGCGAGAATAACTGGGAAGACGCTTCCCATTTTATAGAACTGGAATTTCCGGAAGAAATTTCAGTTTCTTTTGTTGTCCTGAAATGGGAGAGAACCAATGTCACCGCATATCGTCTGGAAGGCTCTCTGGACGGAGAGAACTGGCAGGTTCTGGAAGCCTTTGAGAAGGCGCCGGCTTCCAGAAAACAGGAAATTCCGCTTGCGGAGGCGGTGACTGTCCGGTTTCTGCGTCTGTCTACGAGTGAGGTTTCCAAAGAGGAGGAGGATTATTCCAACCTTTACCAGAATGTGTCGCTCTATGAGTTTGAGGTCTATGCGGACAAGCCTGCGGCTTATCTGGTGAAAGCGCCGGAGCTTGTCACGAAAGAAAATAACGATCGTTATATGGAAATGCCAGAGGCGCCGGAAGGATACCGGATTACCTGGCTGGGCGCGGACTATGAGCAGGTCATCGGCGCGGAGGGCGAGGTATATGAGACCATTCAGGAGAAGGAAGTTGAGGTCGGTTTTTGGGTGGAACCGGAGGATTCCGGGCGGGGAGCAGGGAAAGATGCGGACGACGGAAGGGAAATTTCTTTTACCATACGGGTTCCGGCAGCGGACGATTCACCGGTGAACGCGCAGGAACTGCCGGAGGCGCCGGAAGGGACAGCTGGCGGTAACGAAAAACCGGAGGTGATTCCGGCCATTGCGGAATGGGCCGGCGGAGACGGAGACTTTGTGCCGGGCGCGGATGCCCGCATCGTGGTGCAGGAAGAAGAGCTGCGGCAGACGGCAGAGCTTTTTGCCGCTCAGTATCGGGAAATTATGGGACAGGAGATCAGCGTGTTTTCCGGAACGGCGGAAGACGTGCGTCCGGGTGATTTCTCGCTGGCGTATACGACAAAAGACGGTCTCGGAGAAGAAGGCTATTTCTGTGAGATTACTGACAAGTGTGTCATAACAGGGACGCACAGGCAGGGCATTTACTGGGGAACCGTTACCGCGCTGCAGATTCTGAAGGGACAGGAAGGAAAGCTTCCGCAGGGAAGAATCCGGGATTATCCGAAATACCCGGTGCGGGGCTTCGGAATCGATGTGGCGCGCCGGCCCGTTTCGATGGCGATGCTGTACCGGATTGTGGAAAATATGTCCTGGTATAAGATGAATGATCTCAATGTTCATTTAAACGATAATGTCATTTTGAGCACGAGCGGCTGACGGGCTCGGCGGAGGAAGCGATGACGGCTTACAGCGCCTTTCGGATTGACAGCAGTGTCACAAATGAAAAGGGAGAGCGGCTGACCTCGTCCGATTACGCTTATACCGCGGAGGAATTTGCGGATTTTATCGCATACGCGGAAAGCTGCGGCGTGCGTGTTGTGCCGGAAATCGACACGCCGGCCCATTCGCTGTCGCTTACGAAGCTTTTTCCGGAATATGCGCTGACCGTACGAAACGAAGCCCTGGACCAGATCGATTTAAGCAGGAGGGAAGCGGTGGAGCTTGTGAAAATGATCTGGCAGGAGGCGTTAGGGGACACTTCCGGCAAAGCGGCGTTTCAGGGCGCATCTGTCGTAAACATCGGGATGGATGAGTATTACGGTGACGGAGAGACATACAGGCAGTATATGAATGAGATGATCGATTTCATCAGGGAGGAGAGCGGCGTGGAAACGATACGTCTCTGGGGGAGCCTCAGCAATATCGGAGGAACGACGATGCCGGAGACGGAGGGGCTCCAGATGAATATCTGGAGTACGGTCTGGGCGGACCCGCTTTTCATGTACCGGGCCGGTTATACGTTGATCAATATGCAGAATAATCATCTCTATATTATTCCGGGCGGCGGTTATGATTATCTTGATGCGGAGGAGTTATACCGAAACTGGGAACCGAACCGGTTTTATGACTATAACCAGCTGGAAACGATTCCGGCCTGGTCCCCGCAGATGGCGGGCGCCGCATACATGATCTGGAACGATATGACCGGCAGGCTGGATGTGGGAATCAGCGAGACGGAGCTTTTTGACCGCTTCTTTGCGCCGCTTGGGGTCATCGGCGGGAAGCTGTGGGGAGAAACGGAAGGCTCCTTTGGGGAATGGACCAGGCGGTTTGCCGCGCTTGGCGTCGCGCCGGGCAGCAACCCTTACGCGGAGGCGGTCTGGGAAGAGGACGTTTTGCGGATTCGGCCGGAGGAAACGATTACCCTTTCCGGCCGGAGGGATTATGTCGGGACCGGTTATTACGGAGGAAACGGGAACGGCATCGGCATCGGCGGAAATTATACCGTCCGGATGGAAGTATATAAAGAGCCCTCCGCCGGGGCGGAAGAGCCGGATAACGGGAACGGGACGGACGGCGAAAGGACAGAGAAGAATCGGACATTTTCGGAGGAAATCCTGTTTGAGACGGACTGTGCCTACGGGCAGACCGCATTTAAGGCGGTGCAGAAGGAGACGGGACAGGTTGGCTTTTCCAGAGAAGGAAAGGATTTTTCTTTCGATTATACCCTGCCGGAAGGAGAGTGGGTGAATCTGATGATCCGGGGAGAAAAGGACCGCACGAGTCTGTATGTTAACGGGAAGCTTGTGGATACCCTTGGGAACGGAGAAGCATTCGGAGAATACGCGGCGTTTGTTTTTCCACTCGAACGAATCGGTTCCATGACGGACAGCTTTTGTGGTATGATAAAAGAAATCGAGGTGGAAGCGGATGGAAGCATATACTGATTTTGCCGGTGTTTATGATATTTTTATGGATGAAACGCCCTATGAGGCATGGGCGGAGGTGGTCGATGCCGCGATTAAACGTTATATGGTCAGGGACGACGTGAAGGATGAACTGCTTTTGCAGGAGCAGAATTCGGTGCTGGATCTGGGATGCGGAACGGGCACATTGACGGAGCTTCTGGCCGCGAAGGGCTATGATATGATCGGCATCGACTGTTCTCAGGAGATGTTACAGCGCGCGATCGAAAAAAGAGCGTGTTCCGGGTCTGATATTCTGTATTTACAGCAGGATATGCGGGAGTTTGAGCTGTATGGAACGGTGGGAGCCGTAGTCAGCGTATGTGACAGCCTGAATTATCTGCTGACAGAGGAAGATTTGCTGTCCACTTTCCGGCTGGTTGAAAATTATCTGTATCCGGGCGGGGTGTTTCTTTTTGATTTCAATACGGTTTATAAATATGAGACCGTTATCGGAGATGCGACAATTGCCGAGAATCGGGAAGAATGCAGTTTTATCTGGGAAAATTATTATCATCCGGAAGAGGAGATCAACGAATATGATCTGACGGTTTTTGTAAAGTCACAAAAGCAGGAGGAGAGGGACGGACGGGAGGAAGACTGCTTCCGGCGGTTTCAGGAAACTCATTTTCAGCGGGGATACCGGCTCCGCCAGATGAAGGAGCTGCTTAAAAAGGCCGGCCTGATATGGATGGAGGCTGTGGATGCCGATACGCGGCAGGAGGTGACGCCGCAGAGCGGGCGGATTATGGTAATCGCGGTGAAGAACCGGAAGCCGGAATAACGAAATGAGGAGGAAGAATATGGCGGATTATCTGGTAAGGGCAACTGCGGCGGACGCGCAGATACGCGCGTTTGCGGTGACGTCAGGAGATCTGGTGGAAGAGGCGAGGAGCCGGCATGATTTGAGTCCGGTGGTATCGGCGGCGCTCGGCAGGCTGATGACGGGGGCCTGTATGATGGGCAGCATGCTGAAAGGAGAAAAGGATATACTGACATTACAGATCAGCGGAGAAGGTCCGGTGCGGAGCATGACGGTGACAGCGGACGCAAAGGGCAATGTAAAGGGATATGCCGCGTATCCGCAGGCGATGATGCCGCCGAATGCGCAGGGAAAGCTGGATGTGGGCGGTGTGATCGGAAAGGGATATCTGACGGTAATCAGGGATATGGGCATGAAAGATCCCTATTCCTCCCGTGTGGAACTGCAGACAGGAGAAATCGCCGATGATCTGACTTATTATTTTGCCGCGTCGGAGCAGGTGCCTTCCTCTGTGGCGCTTGGCGTTTTAATGGAACGGAACAATACGGTAAAGCAGGCGGGCGGCTTTATCATTCAGCTGATGCCGTTTACGCGGGAAGAGGTGATCCGGAAGCTGGAGGAAAAGCTGACAGGGATGAAACCGGTGACGACGCTTTTGGAAGAGGGAAATTCACCGGAACAGATTCTGGAGCTTCTGCTTGGAGACATGGGACTTGAGATTCAGGAGAAGATGCCGGTGCGGTTTTTCTGTGGCTGTTCGAAGGAAAGAGTGGAGAAGGTGCTTTACAGCCTGAAAAAAGAAGACCTGCGCGAGATGATCGCGGAAGGAAAGGATGTGGAGCTGCACTGTCACTTTTGCAATACGAATTATGTATTTTCTGTGGCGGAGCTGGAGAAAATAGGGTGAAAAAGGCTTGTTTGCCTTAGCATTTGAGATTTCGTAAAACAGTATTATGGAGGTTAAGATGAAGCATGGATTTATAAAGGCAGCGGCGGTGACGCCGAAGATCAGGGTTGCGGACCCGGTGTATAACGGACAGCAGATCTGTGCGCGTATGGAGGAAGCGGCGTTAAAGGGCGCGAAGATCATCGTATTTCCGGAGCTGTGTCTGACCGGCTATACATGCGGCGACCTGTTTTTGCAGGAGCTGCTTTTGAAAGAGGCGAAGGAGCAGCTGAGGGTAATTGCGGACGCATCGGAAGGATATGATGCGCTTGTTTTCGTGGGACTTCCGGTGGAAAAAGATCACAAGCTTTATAATGTGGCGGCGGTCGTTCATGACGGCTGTGTGCTTGCGATGATTCCAAAGCGCTTTATTCCGGCTTATGCGGAGTTTTACGAGACCAGGCATTTTACGCCGGGGAATCGGGTTCCGGAGCCTTTTATGTGGGGAGATGAGACGATTCCATTCGGAGGCAGTCTTCTTTTTCAGGCGGATTCCATGCGGGAACTTGTTATTGGCTGTGAGATCTGCGAGGATATCTGGGTGCCGGACTCGCCGGGGCTGTCCCATGTGATGGCGGGGGCCAGCGTGCTCGTCAACCTGTCTGCTTCCAACGAGACGGTGGGAAAAGACAGTTACCGGGAAATGCTTGTGAAGTCGGCCAGCGCGCGCTTTATCGCAGGCTATGTTTATGCTTCCGCGGGAGAGGGCGAGTCCACACAGGATCTCGTTTTCGGAGGCCATAATCTGATTGCGGAGAACGGCACGATACTGGCACAGTCGAAGCGCTTTGAGGCGCAGACAGTCTATGCGGATCTGGACCTGCACAGACTGAATCATGAGAGGCGCAGAATGACGAGCTTTCAGCCGGGCAGCAAAGAAGGATATCAGGTGTTATCATTTCACCTGGAGGAAGAGGATACGGAGCTTGAGCGGGTCTATGATTCGATGCCTTTCGTGCCCGGGGAGCAGAGGGCGCGGGAGATGCGCTGTGAAGAGATTCTGTCCATTCAGTCATACGGCCTGAAGAAACGATATGAACACACGAATGCCCGGACAGCCGTAATCGGGGTATCCGGAGGATTGGATTCCGCCCTGGCGCTGCTTGTTACGGTGCGCGCTTTTGATCTGCTGGGCCTTTCCAGGGAACAGATCATTTCGGTTACCATGCCCTGCTTCGGAACGACGGACAGGACTTACCGCAATGCCTGTAAGCTTGCGGGGACGCTTGGCACAACGCTGCAGGAAGTGAATATCAGGGAAGCCGTGACGGTTCATTTCCGGGACATCGGACAGGAGAGCGGTCGGCATGACGTGACCTATGAAAACGGACAGGCGAGAGAGCGGACGCAGGTGCTGATGGACATTGCCAACAAAACAGACGGCATGGTCATCGGAACCGGTGATATGTCGGAGCTTGCGCTCGGATGGGCGACCTATAACGGCGATCATATGTCCATGTATGGCGTCAACAGCGGCGTTCCGAAGACGCTGGTGCGGCATCTCGTAAAATATTATGCGGATACATGCGGACAGGAGGAACTGACGGCAGTCCTTCTGGATATACTTGACACACCTGTCAGTCCGGAGCTTCTGCCGCCTTCCGGCGACGCGATTGCCCAGAAGACGGAAGATCTTGTCGGTCCCTATGAGCTGCACGATTTTTTCCTGTATTATATGCTGAGGTGTGGATTCGAACCGGCGAAGATCTATCGGATTGCGAAGACCTCTTTTGCGGGCCGTTATCCGGATGACGTCATCCTGAAATGGCTGAAAACCTTTTACCACAGATTCTTCACGCAGCAGTTTAAACGCTCCTGCCTGCCCGACGGCCCCAAGGTCGGCAGTGTGGCCCTCTCTCCGAGAGGAGACCTGCGCATGCCTTCGGATGCCGTCGCGGCGATCTGGAACGAACAGCTGAAACAGATCTGAGACTTTGCAGAGCGGAATGAAGGTTATGTAGAATCAGTCTGCGGCTTCCTCTGTGGAAACAGCTTTTTCCAGGGAAGCGGTAATTGCGTTTAACAGAATCATGGAAGTATACTTGCTGTCGTCAGAATATGTAATTCCATCCAGACTCTGGTTGGTGATGATCTGGTTCGCAAGGTCTTCAAAGGAAGGCTGGATCAGAGGATACATCGTGGTCACGGCTTCATCCAGATTCACGAGGCGTATGGAGTTGATGTTCCGCTCGTCAACGGTTACTTCTATCTCTACGACGTTGTCGTTTAAGATCAGAGAGGTAGTGTATACACCAGGAACATAGGTATTGGACGTTGTCTGTGTCATCGTCGGAACGGAGTCCGTTTTTTTGTCTTTGGGCAGAAACATGATGATGAGCAGTACAATGAACAAAATACCGAGTACGGCAAGGATTCCGGTATAGACTAATTCTTTTACGTGAAGCACTACAATTTTGGTTTTGGAACTCATAAAATAAATATCCCCATCGAAAATCTTTTTACCATTCTATGAAAGTGAAGGCAGGATTATGAATACGATTGACAGGTTTTATGATTTAAGTGGTCTCTGGCAGGCTGATATCGGTGACGGGAGGCATTATCCGATCAGCCTTCCGGGGACCCTTGACGAAAGCGGAATCGGATATCGGGACTGGGTCCGCGGGCCGGTGCATCCGGATGAGGCGCCCGGAGGAGCGCCGGAAGCAGAGAATGAGAATGGG
>CALDLG010000173.1 GCA_937910785.1 uncultured Lachnospiraceae bacterium
GGAATTTTTTGCGGAAGTAAAGGAACAGTTTCAGAAGGCGGATGTGAGCCATGTGACGGAGCATCTGGCGTATCAGTTTAATATCACCGGAGAGGCGGCAGGTATTTTTTATGTGGAAGTAAAAGACGGAAAGCTTTTCGTAGAGCCGTATGAGTATTATGACAGAGACGCTGTTTTTACGGCGAAGGCGGAAACGCTGAAAAAGATTGCCGCAGGAGAACAGGACCCGATTCTGGCAGTGACGCTGCAGAAACTGAAGGTGGAGGGAAATATCGATAAGGCCCTGAAACTGAAAGATCTGATCGGGAGCGCGAAGAAGAAAAAGAAATCGTGAGGGTAATCTTGACTTTTTACTGTTGATCTGTTAGGATAAAATACATCATAAGCGCCGGTGCCGGTAGAAAATGCCGGAAATATCGGGAAAGGAATTTGCATGTCGATTGTGTTCGTAACGGAGATTGCAAAATAAATATTGCAAGAGGTCAGACGGTCCCGCTACCAGTCTGCCCTCATGTCTGCCTTACGAAATGCCTGATATGATGAATAAGAACCGGTGCTATGAGGAATCGGAGAAGAGTGTAACAAGATAAATGATGTCAATGAAGCATGGCTGTATGGCCATGCTTTTTTCTTTAATAGGAAATTTTCGTAACCGTAATGTGAACCAGAGCGCAGGCAGAGGAGCGTGCGTTTTGTGTATATCAGAAAGGATGTATGTCAATGAATACAACAAGTATAATCGAAACCCAAAATCTGACGAAAGTCTATAGACGATATGTAAAAAAGGAGGGGGTCAGAGGCAGCATTGTCAGCCTGTTCAAGAGAGAGTACGCGGAAAAAGAGGCGGTAAGGGGACTGGACCTGAAGATTGAAAAAGGGGAATTTGTCGGGCTGATCGGTCAGAATGGCGCGGGAAAGACGACGCTGATAAAGATGCTGACCGGCATTATCGCGCCCACTTCCGGGGAAGTCAGTGTGCTCGGATATTATCCGAACGATTTAAAAAATGATTTCAAAAAGCAGTATGCTGTCGTCATGGGACAGAAGAGCCAGCTGTTCTTTGAACTGACGGTCAACGATATTCTGCGCTTATTTAAGGAAATTTATGAGATTCCGGAGAAAGTATTTCAGAGGAATAAGGCTTATTTTACGGAGCTTTTCGGAGTCCGGGAACTGATGGATGTACAGGTGAGAACGCTGTCTCTTGGAGAACGGATGAAGATGGAGCTTTTCGTCGCACTGCTGCATGAACCGGGTGTTCTGTTCCTGGACGAACCGACAATCGGACTTGATGTGGTCGCTTCCGGACAGATCCGGAAGTTTTTGAAAGAGATCAATGAGGAAAAGCACACAACGATTCTTCTGACTTCGCATTATATGGAGGATATCCGGACACTGTGCGAGCGTTGTGTCGTTCTCAATCATGGCGTTAAAATATATGATGGGAAAACGGAGGAGCTTTTTGGAGAAGAAGAGCCGGCGGTGGTTATGGAGAGGCTGTTTGGAGAGTCGGGAACGGCAGATGCGGAAGCTGCTGTGACGGAAACGCCGGGCGTGAAGAAATTAATACATGCGGAAATAACTGTGACGGGAGCAGCGGGCGTGAATACCGGAGAACGGAGAGGAGAGGAGCAGGACATATGAAAATGCGTAAATATATCGAAGTGGCCAAAGTTTATTTTAAGACACAGTTTGCATGGCGGGCGGATGTAATTTTTAACATGATTTTTACCATATCGAAGATCCTGTTCGCTTATCTGCTCTGGCATCTTGTTTTTGAGAGAAAAGAGTCCGTTGCCGGATTTACATTCCATGGCATGCTGTCGTACTATATTATCAGCTCTTTTTTATCCCAGCTGGAAATGTCGGGGGGAATCAGCAGTGAAATCTTTCATCGGATCAGAAACGGCACATTTTCCAGGTATATGGTTGTTCCGGTAAATATGGAAGGTTATTTTGTGGCAATGGAGACAGGAGTCGTCATTTTCTATCTGGCGTTTGATCTGATTGCCGCGCTTTCGTGGGTTTTTCTTTTCCGGATTGAATTTGCGTTTGTAACGGATGCGGCCGTATGGCTGGGTGCGCTGTGCCTGATCCTGCTGGGTTTGTTTTTTATGGTACAGTTCAGCTATTATCTTGGGATTTTGACGTTAAAATATCAGGGAATCGACACGTTTCTCATGATAAAGAATAATCTGATGGCGCTTATTACAGGAACGATTGTGCCGCTGACTCTGTTCCCGGAGGCGGTCGTTCGCGTGATGAAACTGCTGCCCTTTTATTATGTGACATATCTGCCCTCCATGCTTCTGATCGGGAGGTGCAGGGAGGAGGCCGTCCGGGGCATTGTGATTATGGCGGCATGGTGCCTTATGATGCAGTGGATGATTCGTCTGACATGGAGCAGATACAGCAGAAAGTATGATGGGGTGGGAATATGAGAAAATATTACAGAGTATTATTGGAACTTGCCAAGCTGCGTTTTCATAACCTGACGGTGTTTCGGCTGGATTTTTTCGGCCCATTTCTGGTAGACGGAAGCTTGTTCCTGATACAGCTTCTGGTATTCGGGGCTGTCTATAAGAATGTGGAAGCGATCGGGAGCTGGGAAAGCGGCGAAATGATCATCTATATCGGGACGTTTTCCCTGTTAAACGCGGTCAGTATGACGATCTGCTTTTTCGGGCTGATCGAGATTCCCGGAAAAATTCTGAATGGAGATATGGATTTGTATTTGACAAAACCGATCAGCCCGTTGTTTCGACTGACCTTCGAAAAAATGAATCCGGGTTCCATTCCGCTCGTACTGATGAGCATCTGCATTATTGTATATGGAATTCGGGCCGGCAGAATTTCCCCCGGCGGTAAAAATCTGTGTGCGTATTTTTTCTGGCTGGCAGTTATGGTGATATTGTATTATAATATGGAGGTCCTGATTCGTTCCATGTCCTTTTATATTTTGTCCAACGCAAGACTGGACCAGCTGGAAGAGGCGTGTCTGGATCTGTGTATGAAACTTCCGGGAATTGCTTTCTACGGCGTTTTCAAAGTGATTTTCTACATATTGATTCCTTATGGGATCATGGCAACGCTGCCGGTGCAGAGCCTGATCGGAGAACTGACATGGCGGGGCGCGCTGCTTGGAATTTCGGTAGTTTCCGGATTCAGCTTTTTGACCTGTTTCGTATGGACGAGAGGAATCAGGCATTATAACAGCGCGAGTTCATAGAAGTGGAGTGAGAATCCTGATATGAAACGATAGTATATGGCGCCGGGTTAGCCCCCGTCCGGGCAGGACACGTCTGTTTCGTGGCGGGGGTTCTTGAAAGGCGCCAGCGCTTAGCGAGGTTTTTACGAGCTTAGCGTCTGCTGCTGCCTTTCAAGGAGCGAAAGCGTGCCCCCAAACGAAACAGACGTGTCCTGCCCGGACGGGGGCTGACCCGGTGCAGCCCGGAGGAAAAAGGACTGGTATGCGTGTTAAAGCACGCGGAGAGGGATGCTTATGAATTATGATATGACACAGGGAAGTATCATGAAAAATCTGCTGAAATTCGCTTTTCCGATTATGATTGGAAATATGCTGCAGCAGCTTTATAATGTGGTCGATACGCTTATCGTGGGACGGTATCTGGGAGAGAAGGCGCTGGCGGCGGTGGGGTCCTCCTATACGCTGATGGTTTTCGTGACTTCCGTTATTCTGGGGCTCTGCATGGGAAGCAGCGCTTTTTTCTCCATGCAGTTTGGCGGCAGGAATTATGACCGGCTGGAAAAGGGACTTTTTATCGCCTTTCTGTCGATCGGAGCCGTTGCGGTCGTTTTGAATATTCTGGTTTATGCAGGCATGGAAGGAATTCTTGTTTTTTTGAAAGTGCCGGATGAAGTGTCACCGTTGATGGAAGAATATCTTGTGTGGATCTTTGCGGGGATCATGGCGACCTTTCTTTATAATTTTGTGGCAAATCTTCTGCGCGCGGTTGGCAATTCGATGGTTCCGCTCTGCTTTCTGGGGGCATCCGCAGCGCTTAATATTGTGCTGGATCTTCTTTTTATCAGAGGCTTTGGCTGGGGCGTCGGCGGCGCGGCGGCCGCGACGGTGCTCTCGCAATATGTGGCGGGCATCGGCATTTTCATCTATTATGATGTGAAGTATCCGCAGCTTCGGGTAAAAAAAGAAAATCGAAAATGGGACGGCGCAATCTTAAAGGAGCTGGCAGGCCTGTCCTCGCTGACCTGTCTTCAGCAGTCGATTATGAACTTCGGCATTCTGCTGGTTCAGGGGCTTGTAAACAGCTTTGGCCCTGTTGTAATGGCGGCGTTTGCCGCAGCGGTGAAGATCGACTCCTTTGCCTATGCGCCGGTACAGGATTTTGGCAATGCCTTTTC
The DNA here is from genome assembly GCA_937910785.1 of uncultured Lachnospiraceae bacterium. Lineage (GTDB taxonomy): Bacteria > Bacillota > Clostridia > Lachnospirales > Lachnospiraceae > UBA3282. Next base: position 4,384 of record CALDLG010000173.1, read on the forward strand.
TACTTATGTGGCCCAGAATTATGGCGCCGGAAAGGAAGAGCGGATTCGCAGAGGAATGAAAGATGCCATTCTGGGCGCTTTTCTCTTCTGCCTGCTGATCACCGTGATTGTTGTCGGTTTTGCGGAGCCGTTGATGGGACTCTTTATTGACAGGCAGAGCGTGGAGACGATCGCCGTTGGTGTCGGTTATCTTCGGATTGAAGGCGTCTTCTATTTTGGAATCGGTCTGTTGTTTTTGTTTTATGGTTATTACCGGGCGGTTCATAAGCCGGGCATTTCGGTCGTTTTAACAGTTGTATCGCTGGGGACCCGCGTCGTTCTGGCATACATTCTCTCGGCGGTTCCCGCAATCGGTGTAAGCGGTATCTGGATGGCGGTTCCGATCGGATGGGCATTGGCGGACCTGACGGGAGCAGGTTATTATATCGCGGAACGAAAAAGACGCGGCGGGAAGCTCGGAACGGAATGAAAGGAGAAGAAAAAGTAAACCATGGAAAAGAAAAAGAGAACGATGAAAAAACAGTTATTTCAAACGGACTTAAACCAGCTTTTTACCTTTATCGATAACAGTCCGACGGCATATCACGCAGCTGCCAATCTGGGTCAGATGCTTGCCGGAGAAGGATTCCTGTGTCTGGAGGAACGGGAAAAATGGGAGTTACAGCCGGGTGGTAAATATTATGTTAACCGAAACGGCTCCGCGGTTATCGCCTTTGTGATACCGGAAGGAGAGGCGAAGGGATTCCATATGTCGGCGGCCCACAGCGATTCGCCCTGCTTTAAGGTGAAGGAATCGGCGGAAATTGTTGCGGATGATTCCTATTTGAAACTGAACGTGGAGAAGTACGGCGGCATGATTCTTTCCACCTGGCTTGACAGACCGCTGTCGATTGCGGGAAGACTTGCTTTCCGGGGCAGCCGGGGGATAGAGAGCCATCTGGTGAATCTTAACCGGGATGCGGCGATTATACCGAATGTTGCCATTCATATGAACAGAGACATGAACAAGGGCGTTGAATATAATCCACAGACGGATATGGAGCCTCTGATCGGGAGCGTGGGTGGGAAGGGTATCTGGCTGCGGGAACTGGCAGAACAGGCAGGTATGGCGGATTATGAAATTCTGGGAGCGGATCTTTTTCTGTATAACCGGGATAAATGTCGTACGATTGGTGTCGATGATACCTTTATTGCGGGACCGAGGCTGGATGATCTGGAATGTGCTTTTGCAGGGATGACGGCGCTGATGAAAGAAAAACCGAAGGAATATATCAATGTATGTGCTGTTTTTGACAATGAAGAGGTCGGAAGCGGAACGAAGCAGGGAGCGGATTCTACTTTTTTACGGGATGTGTTGGAAAGAATCTGCGGCAGGCTTGGTATCGATAAGGAAACATATCATTGTATGCTTGCGGAGAGTTTTCTGATTTCAGCGGACAATGCGCATGCGATGCATCCGAATCATCCGGAAAAGGCGGATGTGACAAATCGGCCGGTCTTAAATAACGGAATTGTAATCAAGCATCATGGAAGCCAGAAATATGCGACGGACGCTATGTCTGCGGCTGTCATGAAAGACATCTGCCTCCGGGCCGGCGTGCCGTTTCAGGCATACGCCAACCGTTCGGACATTGCAGGAGGGAGCACGCTTGGAAATATCTCCACTGCTCAGGTATCGGTAAGCACGGTCGATATCGGTCTGGCACAGCTTGCCATGCATTCGGCCTTTGAAACGGCCGGCGCAGAGGATATCGGTTATCTGATACAGGCCCTGCGGACTTTTTACCGAGATTAAAAAAGCGGAATTGCAAAGGGGTCCATCTCCACGACGGAAGAAGATTTGGCAACCCGTTCTCTGTATTCTGTCGGGGTACAGTTCAGATACCGTTTAAACAGCTTATTAAAGTAGCTGATGCTGTTAAAGCCGACAGAAAGCGCAAGATCCGCTATGGAGTGCTTGCTTTCGCGGTCATCGAGAATCTGCTTGCTTGCTTCAAAAATGCGGTATTTCATCAGATATTCAAAAGGCGTCATCTGAATCGTTGATTTGAAGCAGCGGCAGCATTCGCTTTTGCTGACGGAAATGCTGTCCGCAATATCCTCCAGCGAAATCGCTTCGGCATGATGCAGGCGTATATAAAGCATGGCCTGCTTCACCCGCTGTTCATTCATGGAAATATTGGGGGTGGCCGGAATATTTACCTGAAGAAGTCTGTTTAACAGGGCGGCCCAAAACTGACACAAATAGCCCTTCGTAACCATCTCATAGCCGAAATTCTTCGTCAGATTGACGGATAAAACGTTATTCAAAATGTTGAGCATTGTTTTATGCCACGCATTCTGTTCTTCCATTACCATCGTTTTCAAAACGGAAAAACTCTGCATCGGATGCAGAAAGTTCGTCCGCAGATAAGAGCTTGTATAGCCAAACAGAAAATCCGGATGGAATACGAGCGAATAATAGGAACACTTCTTGTCTTCTACACTGTGAATCGAGTGCATGACATTC
>CALDLG010000174.1 GCA_937910785.1 uncultured Lachnospiraceae bacterium
GCGTTTCACGCATTCCCTTCGGCATCTGGTCGATAAAACAGAAAATACACCGGTTGTGACAGGAACGATAATCGTCCATCAGTCCGTTCTCAAATTCCACGCCCAGATCCTCGTCATACTCCTTATCGATCTCTAAAAGCCACTCCTCGCCGTCCGCCTTGCGGACAAGCGCTTCGATATACTCATCCTGCATCAGATACCGGTAATCAAAAACATCCTCAATTTCTTTCCCGTTGACCGCAAGAAGCGCATCTCCCACCTCGATTCCCATCTCCTCCGCTATGGAATCCTCCCTGACCGTTTTAATAACATGCATCACACGTTTCATATCCATTCTCCCGTTCTTCATTACAGCTTCCCCGCATAGCAGCCATACCTGATTCTCCGTTTTTTGCTGTGCGCGTCAGAACTTCTTCTCACACTATACTAGAATTTTCTTGACGTGTCACTAGCATAATGATATAAAGAAAGTGAGATATTTTTTACAGATTGGAGAATATTATGCCAAACATAGAACAACTAAAGACAGCAATGCCTGTTGCCCCGATCATGATTCTCACCACCGGCGCCGCACTTCCGCTGGCACAGAAAATCAACAGCTATCTCGTCGAATTCAGACAGAATCTGGACAACAGTTTCAAAAATGATCCGGCTTTCTACGGCTATATGGAGGACAACTATCTGATTGAGGTCAACTGTCCCCGTTTTGGCAGCGGTGAAGGCAAAGCCGTTCTGAACACTTCCGTCAGAGGAAAGGATGTTTTTATCCTGACGGATGTCTGTAACCACAGCATGACCTATTCCATGAATGGATTTACAAATCATATGTCACCCGACGATCATTATCAGGATCTGAAAAGAATTATCGCCGCGATCAACGGTAAAGCCCACCGGGTCAATGTGATCATGCCCTTTCTTTATGAAGGCAGACAGCACAAAAGAACTGGCCGGGAATCTCTGGACTGCGCTTATGCGATCGAAGAGCTGATGGGAATGGGCGTTGCCAACTTCATCACTTTCGACGCCCATGATCCGAGAGTCCAGAACTCCGTTCCGATCAAAGGCTTTGACAATTACACGCCGCACTATCAGTTCATGCGGGCCCTGCTTCATACGACCGATGATCTGCTCGTTGACAAAGAGCATACCACCGTCATCAGCCCGGATGAAGGCGCCCTTGACAGAGCGGTCTATTTCGCAAACGTACTCGGCGTCGATACCGGAATGTTTTACAAACGCCGCGACTACTCCACTATCATAAACGGCAAGAATCCGATCGTCGCACACGAATTTCTGGGGGATAACATCGACGGCAAAGATGTCATTATCATCGATGATATGATTTCCTCCGGGGGAAGCATGATCGATACTGCCAGACAGCTGAAGAAAATGAACGCAAAGCGTGTTTTTATCTGCTGTACCTTCGGCCTTTTTACGGACGGGCTGGATGCATTTGACAAAGCTTATGAGCAATGCTGGTTCGACCGCATCATCACGACAAACCTGTGTTATCAGCCTCCTGAGCTGAAAGAAAAACCCTACTATCAGGAAGCCGATATGAGCAAATTTATCGCTACCATCATTAACTTCATGAACCATGATGCTCCCATGTCGGATATCTATACGCCGACGGACAAGATTCACCGGATTCTCGCCAGATACAACAACCGTGAAGAAAATGCGTTGGAAAGCTGACCGCGGCAGACCAGCCGCTCGGGAAAGGTAACGCAGAAATACCCTGCACCGCTTGTCAGACCTCCGGTGCAGGGTTGTTTTATGAACATATTCGAATAGAGGGCATTCCCTACTGTCTGTAAAGCTCTGCAATCCGCAGTGATTTATCGGGATAATTGTTCTGCAGAAACATCAGATACTGCAGCACGCTCCCTTCAAATGGCTGCACGTCGCCAAGCAGGCCCACCTCATAGCAGTTCCTTATAACATTAATGATGCATTCTTCCGTATGATCTTCCTTGCAGTCCTTGCATTCTTTCAGGATATGCGCGATTGCGGTTTCCAGCTCCGTTTCGTCAAATACCTTAAAATCCATCGTAGGAACATGCTCCACGCCTTCCGCCACTTCTTTTTTCGGTTCCTTCTTATAATTTCTGACACATTGCTTGGCATAACCGATCGTACAGTTCTCCTGCTGGCACTGACCACAGACACCTTCACTTCTGCAGCAGTTCATCAAATCATCCCATACCAGATCGGCATTCATCCCTTTCTTATGTTCTTCCGCCATACAGCTACCTCCCTGTTCGTAATGTTATCTGCAATACTATACCATGCAGGCGCGAATCAGGCAAGAGGCTGTTTGTAAAATCTGCAACCCCTCACTGCTTTGCGGAATCCACAAACCTGCTCTGTTTTGCGAACTTCCGCAGGCCCACACGGTTTGATGAAAATTCCGGCCTGATGTCAGAATGCATTCAGACGTCATCCGGAGAAGTAATGCGTTTCCCGCGCCAGCCCCCCTGTATGTATCTGGCGGCAGATACGAACAGCGCAATCGTCCAGCCGGCGCAGAACGCCCACCAGATCATATCCACGCCGACTGTATGGGCAAATCCTACCGTCAAAAACAGCCGAATGAAAAAGCTGAGCAGCGTTGTCAGAATAAACCATCCCATGTCGCCGCTTCCTTTAAAAGTTGCCTTCACCAGCATAAAGGCAGAAAATACGACGAGGAACGCGCCTACTACCCTGATGTATGCGGTTCCTACCGCGATAACCTGCTCCAGCCCGGCTTCCGATTCTTCTACAAAAAGACGAATGATCTGTTCCGGAAAAATTTCAAAAATCACAGTCAGCACAAGCGAAAGTCCGCCGCAGCTTAAAATCGATGCCCGTAATCCCGGCCGGATGCGCTCGTCCTTACAGGCTCCGATATTCTGCCCTACATAATTGGCGTAGGCATTGCTGTAATTGATCGGAACCGCCGTTGCCAGATTGATGACTCTGGCAGCTGCCGCGCTTCCTGCAATAACCGCCGGGCCAAAGCTGTTAATCGTCGCCTGCACGATTACGGAACCCACTGACACGATCGACTGCTGAAGCGCCGAAGGAAGCGCAAACCGCAGCATCGTAAGCAGCATCGTCCTGTCAAACAGTGGATCACTCTTCCTGTGCTCAAATTCTTTTAAAAGCTTCGGAATATCCATCATCGCCAGAGCTGCCGCCACAAACTGGGAAATCGCCGTCGCGAGTGCGGCCCCGCCCACGCCGCCATGCAGCGCAATAACAAAAAGAAGATCCAGCATCACGTTAAGCGCCGAAGAAATCATCAGAAATCTGAGCGGCGTCCTGGAATCCCCCAAAGCCACATACACGCCGTTTAGCGCGTTATATACGAAAATAGGAGCACAGCCCAGAAAATAGAACCGAAGATAGACCACGCCCGCTTCAATGATCTTCCCCGGCGTATTGACCAGTCTTAAAAGCGGTTCCGCTCCCGCCCAGATTACCGTCGTGGAGACGAGTGCAACCCCTGCGGAAAAAAGAACCGACGTGGACATACACCGCCAGATCTTCTCTGTTCTTCCGGCCCCGAAATACTGCGCGATTACGATCGAGCCGCCAAGCGCAAGCCCCGACGCAAGCTGAACGAAAACCGCCGTAATACTGCTTGCGCTCCCGACTGCCGCCAGGGCATCTGTTCCCAGCCTTTTTCCCACGATAATGGTATCGATCACATTGTAAAGCTGCTGAAACAGATTGGACAAAATCATCGGTATTGCAAAAAGGAGAATCGTATGAAACGGATTCCCCTCTGTCATCTTATGCGTTTTTACCTCAAAGCTCCTGTCCGACATCTGATACTACCCTTAGCCTTAATATGCTCTTCCCTGCTTAATTCTTAAAACTGTGAATCGGCGCCGGAATCCTGCCGCCACGTCCGATAAACGCGTCGCAGGCAAACCCGTTCACCGGCATGATCGGTGCATGGCCGAGCAAACCGCCAAATTCCACCGACTCTCCCACACCCTTACCGATTACGGGAATCAACCGGACTGCCGTCGTCTTCTGGTTGACCATGCCGATCGCCATCTCGTCTGCAATAATCCCGGAGATCGTCGTTTCCTTCGTGTCTCCCGGAATCGCAATCATATCAAGTCCTACGGAACAGACGCAGGTCATTGCCTCCAGTTTTTCCAGCGTCAGCGCTCCGGCCGTCACCGCATCGATCATTCCCTGATCCTCACTGACCGGAATAAACGCGCCGCTGAGCCCTCCCACATAGGAGGATGCCATCACGCCGCCTTTTTTCACCTGATCATTCAAAAGCGCAAGCGCCGCTGTCGTGCCGGGCGCGCCAACATGCTCCAGGCCGATCTCACACAAAATATCCGCCACGCTGTCCCCGATTGCCGGCGTCGGCGCAAGCGACAGATCAACTATGCCAAAAGGCACATTCAGTCGTCTGGAGGCTTCCCTTGCCACGAGCTGTCCTACGCGTGTTACCTTAAATGCCGTTTTCTTAATCGTCTCACAGAGAACCTCAAAATTCTCTCCCCGCACTTTCTCAAGCGCGGTCTTCACAACGCCGGGGCCGCTGACTCCTACATTGATAATCTTATCAGCCTCCGTAACCCCATGAAACGCGCCCGCCATAAACGGATTGTCGTCCGGAGCATTACAGAAGATCACGAGCTTGGCGCAGCCAAGAGAATCTTCCTTCTCCGTCGCCTGTGCAGTCTGTCTGATGATCTCGCCCGCCAGTCTGACGGCATCCATATTAATTCCCGTCTTCGTGGAACCCACGTTGACGGAGCTGCATACCCGCTCTGTTGCGGAAAGAGCCTGCGGAATCGAACGAATCAGCAGCTCGTCCGCGCCGGTCATTCCCTTCGATACCAATGCGGAATAACCGCCGATAAAATTCACGCCCACTTCATGCGCCACTTTATCCAGCGTCTTCGCGATCGTCACAAAATCCGCTTCCGTTTGGCATGCAGCGCCGCCGATCAGCGCAATCGGCGTTACGGCGATTCTTTTATTAACAATGGGAATCCCGTATTCTCTCGAAATCTGTTCTCCCGTCGCCACAAGCTCCTTTGACGCTTCGTATATCTTATGATAAATTTTCTCATTCAGCCTTTCCAGGTCCGAATCAATGCAGTCGAGCAGGCTGATGCCGAGCGTAATCGTCCGTACGTCCAGATTTTCCTTCTCGATCATTTCATTCGTTTCCGCCACTTCCAATATATTGATCAATGCTGTTCGTTTCCTTTCCGTCTCAATTCGTCATCCATTCGCAGTCTGACCTGCGTACACTTTCAAATTCTGTGCATCTGATTGAAGATCTCTTCCTTCTGACATTTGATAATGACGCCGATGCTCTCTCCCAGTTTCACAAGTTCTTCCACAATAACGCCGAACTCTTTGTGCGTATGATTCGTATCCACGATCATCATCATATTGAAATAATCCTGCACAATCGTCTGCGAAATATCCAGTATATTGATCTGATTATCCGCCAGATAGGTGCACACCTTCGCGATAATCCCTACCGTATCTTTTCCCACCACCGTAATGATTGTTTTTTTCATTTTTACAGCCATGCTCCTTTCTTAACCCGCAAGTTTTGCCCTCAGGCACAATCTGTATTACAAAAAACCTGCTTTTTATTCAGATTTCAATCATCTGTGACACTTCGCTTCTTTTGGCCACATAGATTGGAAAATCCTCCGCCCGGTAACCGGTATCCGACATCATGAGCTCCACTCGGACCGTCTCGTAAGCCAGCTCCGGCAGATTATTCTCCTTGCTCAGATGCCCCAGCACTACCGCCTGCACATGATCGTTCAGCAGACGACATAACAGCTTTCCGGACGCCTCGTTGGACAGATGTCCCCTTTCGCCCAGAATGCGCTGTTTCAGATAGTAGGGATAAGGTCCTGTCTGAAGCATATTGATATCATGATTCGCCTCCAGATACAGAAGATCCAGATCCTGAAGACAGGCTACCGTATAGTCGTTATAACAGCCCAGATCGGTAATGATGCCGATTTTCTTTTTATCATGGCCAATGCGGTATGCCACCGGCTCCGCCGCGTCGTGAGAGGTCCGCATCGGATACAGCGTTATATCCTTAATCACAAATTTCTCATCGGCACTGATACAGTGCAGAAGCGAATCCTCTATTTTCCCAAGCGAAGACGTCTGTCTGACCGCCTGAATCGTTCCCGGCGTTCCGTATATGGGAATCGCATATTTTCTTGCAAGAACACCGAGCCCGCTGATATGGTCCGCATGCTCATGTGTAATAAAAATACCGTCAATTTCCGACAGTTTCAGTCCGAGTGCGGCAACACCTTCCTCCACCCGTTTACCGCTGATGCCCACATCGATCAGAAGATGTGTCGCATCAGATCCGGCATAAATACAATTTCCGCTGCTTCCGCTCGCAATGCTGCATAGTCTCATAAGTATATCAGTCTTTCCAATAAATTTTAATCACGTCGCCGCTCCGAATCGGCTCCATGTACTGCGCGTTCCTTCCGTTCAGCTCCGTCGCGATACCGCTTCCCTGTGGCACCGACAGGTCGAAATTTATGTAATCAAATACATCTACAAAAACATATCCGCTCTTTCCCTCCAGCCGCACCGGCGCTCCGTTGACCATAACCTGTACCGCCATCGGAATATTCCCATCTCCGGATGCTCCCGGCCCTCCTGACATACCGTCCTCCGGAGCGGACGATGCGCCGCCCGCTCCGGCTTCGCCCGGTGCATCTGCCGCCTCTTCTTTCGGATCTCCTTGCTTTGCGTCCGCCGCATCCTGCCCTGTCATGTCCGGAGAAAATCCTTCCGCCGCGTTCGCCGCTCCGGACTCCGGTTCATCCGAAGGATCTCTTTCCTGCATGACGGCCGTTTCCGCCCGCAGACCTGCGCCGGCAAACGGATTTTCATCCTTCTTCGGCTCACTCCTTACATAACTGCCGTCATCCTCCGGCAGATTCGCATAGGTATCGGGCGCACCGCTTCCATAGATGTCCCGGTCGGACAGCTGCAATTCCTCCATCGTCCAGATAATGGCAAAATTTTCATATACCCTGGTATCCATATCCGACAGCTTGTTATTTACATAAATATTCATGTCCGGATTGACGATCACATCCATAAATTCCGCAATCTGTCTGACCGTATAATAATTCAGAAACTCAATCGAATCGTTCTCCCGAATCCCGTAATATCCCGACTGAAGCTGTCCGTTCACCATCGCGAACTTTGGAAGCTCCACCTTCTGCTCATTCACCTCAACGGGCATCACCGCTCCATATTCCGGAAGCTGATTGATGTCTAACGCCGCCGGTTCTCCTGCCGTCGATTCGATGACCTTCACCTGATCATTGGCGTGAATCGGCGTATAGATATCCGCTTCCTGTCCGTTTACCCGGATAACCGCGGCTTCTCCGAGCATTCCTCTCGTAATGCGCGGTTTACC
>CALDLG010000175.1 GCA_937910785.1 uncultured Lachnospiraceae bacterium
GCAGACTGTTCCCTCCGGCGCATCCTCCGCATTGTCCACCTGTGCAATGACATTTTCGGGGAATTTTCCATCCTCATATGCCTGCCAAAGCTCCCGGCTGCGTTCTTCTTCATCGACGGAATACTCCCTTGAAAAAGTGTCAGCCTCCGTAGGCTTCGACTGAACCATATCGTTTAGTTCCAGCACTTCCTCCCTGGGAATGCTTTCCATCCTCTCTTTTACCACGCTTATCACAAATGCCCGAACCGGAAAACTGATTACACCCGCCGCCAGCACAAACGCTGCCGCAGAAACCGCTACTTTTCTCCAGTTCCATTTCCTTGCATTATCATTTCCATTTTTCATCCGCTTCCGAATATTCATAATGATCTCCTCCTGCATCTTTGATGAAATGTGTACCTGATCCATTACTTCCTTTACATCATATCTGTCCATCCGTTACATGCCTCCTTCCATTCTGAACGCAATCCGCATTTGTTTTCTTCCCCGCAGCAGTCTTGATTTCACTGCGCTTTCTGTGATTCCTAAGATATCGGCAATTTCCTTTACGGAATATCCCGCCACATAATGCAGATAAATAACCGTTTTATGTTTTACCGGGAGTTCGAGAAATTCTTTTAGTGTTTCACGCTGTTCTGGCACTACAAGAATATTTTCCACTTCATCAATAGAAACCTTCGGATGCCGGACTCTGAACCGTATCATATCACGACAGATATTCGTTGCCACTTTGATCAGCCAGGCCTTCTCATGCCTCTCATCACGAAAATCCGGTCTCTTTTCCAAATATCTGCAAAAAGTATCCTGAATAGCATCCTGAACATCCTGCTCATTGCAGAGTATAACAAGGCAGATCCTGTAGAGCATATCGCTGTATTTTACGACTATTTCTCTTATGTCCTTTTCGATATCCATATGTCTGTCACCTCCTTTACTTTAAACACGTTTGAGATGTGGAAAAGGTCGCATATAAAAAATATTTTTTCAAATTTCATAATTATGGCCTTGCATTTCTATGACATTTTATAACAATCATTATGCTTGCCAATCCTATTCTGGTTACACCTGTTTGAGTATGAAACGCCTCATCCGTAACGATTCCCGTAATCAGATAATACCGCTGTTCTTTTGTTCCTGACCCATTATCTGACCATAAATCACTGCCAGAGAATTCATATGTTGACGTTTTGTCTCCAGTGTGGGGTGCACATATCTGTTTAAGGTGATTTTTACATCAGAATGTCCCAGTATTTCACTGAGACTCTTCACATCTGTTCCGCTGTTAATACAATTCGTTGCAAAAGTATGACGCAGCGTGTGAAAATTCTTCTTTTCCACACCTGCCGTTTTCAGATAACCATAAAATTTGTTCTGATATGTGCGCGGCTCCATAGGTTTATTTTGATTGACCACATATTTGGCGGTGGTGCTGTAATATGGCGTTAACAATCTGACAATATCCTCAGACAAAGGAATTTCCCGCTCCGAAAAGCAGCTCTTGGGATACCCCTCCAAAAGCATTGTTTTTTCCTTTTTGCCTTTTACCGCGATCCTCTGTACCGTAGTATTTACATGAAGAACTTTTTCTTTCAGATCGATATCCGACCATTTCAGCGAACAGATCTCACCTAACCGCAGCCCGGTGGAAAAGCAAAGCAGGATTCCCGTTTTATAAATATCCGTTTTATGATACAGACATTGCAAAAGCTTTGCCTGCTCTGTCTGATTCAGTACCCTGACAGGCTTATTTCCACTTCCCTGTTTCTGATAGGAATAACGAAAATATCCTGTATGATACTGTAAATCCGCATAAGAAAGTATTTGATTCAACACACATATAATGCTTCTTTTGAGACTGTCAGACAGGAACCTTTCTTTTTCTCGAAAAAGGGTTGCCGGAACAATATCTCCAAAATCGGAAGCCGTTAATGCGGCGGTATTTTCCCTGATATATTTCTCGTATATAGATTGATATTTGATATATGTGGCATATTTCTTTTTCTTTTCTACCGTATTAAGCCATTCCTGTGCCGCCGTATGGAATTGTATATTGGTATCGGCCATTTTTCCCTTCAAACCGGATTCTGCACATATTCTGGCTGATAACAGTTTTTCTTTCACCTCTTCATAAGTTCTTGCATAGACTGACCGCACAATCTTTTTACCACATCGGGGCTCATAAATTCCATATCTTCCTTCCCATCGTCCATCCTTTCTTTTTCTGATATTTTCTCCGTGCCTTGACATAATTTTTCCTCCTTTGACCATTTTTGATCCATAATAAAATTTTACTAAAGATATGCCATAATCAACCGATATACGTAACATAATCGTTATCAGCAGTCATTAACCTGCCGGAATTTAGCGGCCGGGTCACTGACAGATAGTGAATTGACAGACCTTTAGCAGAGATTTTCTTATTTTTCAGCTATAATGATTGGATTTGCTTCGGATCGTCTTTCGCAGAAGAGGACATTCTGTGAAAACGATGCCGACAGAATAAGAAATCCGGAAATCAGATAATTGAGCGATATTTTTGCTCTGTTACACAAAAATCCGACAGTTGCTCATTTTTTAAGAGTTCTGCCGGATTTTCTGACTTACTTCATTTTGCATACAGACGTGAAAAAAAGCGATTTTCCGCAGGAAAATCTCATATTCCTGCGCAAGACAGCTGCGTGATTATTTTGTCTCAATTTTATATTACAGAACAAAATGCTTTTGGCATTATGTTCAACAAAACTGCCATCCTGACTGTTTTCAAGACGGCAGCCTCCAATATTGATTTTCAACCTACTTCAGTCTACCCCGATTAATTTCAGAAATTCCGGGTGCTTTATGCCCTGGTACACATCTATATAATCCTCTGCGGCTCCCCTTTCCCTGTAAGCCGGAAACAGAAATCCACACTCCGGCGCTTCCGGTTCATAATGACTGTCAACAGGACAGACCGCGCATATCAGAAAACGATACACCTCTTCCGATTCCCACTGATTGGCTTTATCCGCACCTTTTCTGGGGATATCATAATTTCCGAGGAAAAAATAAATTCCATAATCCCGGTCGCTTTGGTACTGTTCTCCGAACATCTCATAAAAGGTTTCCAGCATAGCATCATTTTTCATTTCGCTGTCCAGGATGGCCTTCAAAAACTGCCATACGCTTCCCTGCTTTCCCGCATCCGGAAGAAAACGATATTCCCGGAGCTCCACATTCGTTTTCGCAAAGGGAATTGCCCTGGCCACTTCCAGTTTACTTTTCTGCTCCGGTTTTGACAGCTTCAGAAAATGTGTATTAAAGGTTCCGTCCACATATCCGTCACTGTCAAAATATGCCCCCGCAATCCTGTGAAAACAGTTCCTGCTTAATGTCATCCGTCTGGTCAGCTCCAGCATATCATCACGTTTCATTTCTCTTATATGGTACCCATTATCCGATATATTGTCATACATTCTTTTGTCCTTCCTCTTTATAAACATTCTTACCGGTTTTCATTCAGCTTCACCTTTTTACTTTGTCTTTCCTGATAAAAAGGTGTATCACTCATATTACACTATTTCGGGCTGTTTCAGAACCCCAAACAGCGCCATATTCAGAATTTCCTGAACGTCTTTCAACATGGTATGCAGGTCCTGTGATGTTTTTTCATTCTGGTATCGATCTATGATTGAACGTAAAACAGGCTCAATGCTCTGCAAATAACGCGTTACTTTTTCCGGGTTCAAGTCCGGACGCAACGACATACGTGCAACAACATTCTCAAGAAAATGCCAGTTCATCTCCATAATTGGCCGGTGTAATTCCTGAATCTGACCGGAAAGATGTTTGGGCGGATAAATAACTGCATTTTCAAAAATAAGCTTGTACTGCGGATTTAACGCAAAAAAATGTTCCCGGATCAGAAAATAATTTTTGATGGCATCAAATGTGCTTTGATTGGACAATTCTTCTATATTCTTCTCTATATGGCTTTTTAATTCTTCAAAAGTTTTTTGCACACACAGAAGAAACAACTGGTCTTTGCCGGAATAATAATGATACATCATTCCTTTTGATATGGCATGGTTAGAACAGATGCATTCCATCGTAACCTTTTCATATCCCTCTTTACCAAATTCCTCCACAGCAGCCTGAAAAATTTCTTTTCTGCTCCGTTCCTGTCGCTCTTTCTGCGTCATGCTGTCACTCCCTCCGCCGCTTTGTTCAATTCTCCTGCCCATTCAAAACCTTTTTTTGCCATAAATACAGCAATAAATTCATTGATAACGGCCGCCGCCGCAATGGTTCCCTGCATGACAGCAGCTGATTCCGGTGCGGGACCGCTCAATACAGAAACCGCAATACCTGTAAAAATCAGGGACACTCCGGAATGAGGCAATAAGGTAAAGCCCAGATACTTCCGTACCGTATCAGGAGCATGTGCAATGGTGCCCCCAAACCAGGCGCCGCTGTATTTTCCGGCAGCTCTGGCAATCATATATGCGATTGTGTAGAAGCCGGCGCCAGCGATCAAATGATAATCCAAAGGCGCTCCCAGATTTAAAATAACTACCACCATAGCCAGTCCGATAACCGGATTCATTACCACCATAATACCATTCATCTGCTCTTTTGTCACCATATTGGCAACCACGGCTGCGTAAGACATGCCAAGCAGCGTAAAATTAAATATCGGGGCAGGAAGCAGGCTGTTGATCAGGAATCCAAGCCCGATGGATACTAACATCATCAAAGCCATCACTGCCACCGTACCATTCCGGGTATGGACAGGACGAATCAAAAGGCCGGCTGCAAATCCGGTCAGCATACCGAGAAAGACGGGCAGAAACACCAATAGCAGCACTACCGGAACCGGAACTCCGACAGTCGAAATATGGGCGGAAACAAAAGCAATAACCGTAAAAAATACGACAGCCCCGACCAGATCATCCAATGCCGCCATAGGAATTATGGTTTTCGTTACCGGACCGCCTGTTTTCATATCGCGCACCACAGATAAAGACGGCGCCGGAGCAGTGGCTAATGCGATCCCGCCAAACATGAAGGCCAGATACAGGGGGATACCGGAGAACCAGAAGATAATGCCGAATGTCAGGCTTACCACGAAGAATGTTCCCAAAGACTCTGCAACCGTTATGATCAGAATTTGCAGTCCGGCTTTTTTCATCTGAGACCATATAAGCTCTGCTCCGATGATCAGTCCAAAAATACATTCAAAAATACTCTCTGCCACCTCAAACCATTTTGATTCCAGTATAGAACTGTTTAGCAGATTCACGGCATGCGGTCCCAAAACCATACCGGCAATCAACCATCCCAAAATAGAGGGAAGTTTCAGTCCGGAGATTAATTTCCCCGCTGAAAAAGCAATGACAATAGAGACAAATAACCTCAGAATATCAAAAAAATCATTCATAGGGATTCCTCCTTTAATTTATAGACGGCCCCGTCTATTTATACTATATCATTTACAGACGAATCCGTCTATAAAATTTCTATAAAATTATTTTCCGTTACAGAACAAAATGCCTTCGGCATTATTCCACTCTTTGGCAAAATTTCCTATACCATGAAAAAAGGACTGTATTCTTTTCTCAAAAGAATACAATCCTCAGCGAAAACCATATAAAAAGTGGGAATTGCTATTTCAGACTTCCCCCAATTTTTCATAAAACAATTTTGAAACAGGATTCTTAAACAAACCAGAGATTACCGCCCTTTTAACTTTCTTCGAATAATCAACTTCATACCAAAAGCAGCTGTCAGGACCAGAATCGTAATTATGCCGTAAACGATAATACCTGTGTACCATGGAGCTGACTGCATTGCATACAAATCGGGGCGTGTTCTGTAATCGTAAAATGCATATATCCCATGTCCCGCAAAAAATCCAATCAATAAAATAATTATTATGTTTAAAATAGCATTCATTTTTTTTAACATATACTTCACCACCGTAACTTTATCAATCTAAATGATAATGTATCACAATATCCGGCTGTTTATTTCAGGATATATGCGTACGAGATAATATGATGGGGGAGCAGGACAACCCGCTCCTCCACATTAATCGGAACAATCCAGCTTTTTAATCTCCCGGTTAAAGCAGGATGCCAGGCTTACCGAAAAGCCACATATGCCAGTACACAGAAACATTGCCGCCATGCCGCTTCCTGCCCCGCTTCCCACGATTTTTTCCAGCATCCCTGACAGACTGCTTCCTGAATCCATAAAAGGCTCGAAAACATGATCCGCCAGATAGCCTCCCAGAATAATACCAACAGGTATCGTGCCAAACTGAATGGCATTCCTCACCGCAAACACCCTTCCCTGCATGGCCGTCGGGATTCTCCTGTACAATATCGCATTCTGGTTTGCCATGATAAAAGGAATTGGAAAACTGGCGGCAACTGCTGCCGCCGACCACCAGAAAACAGTCTTTCCGGCCGCCATCATCAGATCTCCAAACAGGAACGACAGGGCTGCCGAGACATAAATGGCTACAGCCTTATGACGGCTCTCCTTCTTTACGGAAACAACAATGCCCCCGGCAATTCCGCCTATCCCCATACAGGCATTCACGATCCCCAGCGCGATATTGTTTTCGGAACTTCTTGCCAGGATCATTGGTGATAAAATGTTCTCATAAGTCAGCCTCGAAAAGAAATTGATCAGTGCCATTGTCAGCATGATGTATAAAATGCCTTTTTCCATTTTCAGGAAAGCAAAACCCTCTGCTATTCCGGCAAACGGAGAACCGCTTTTCTTCTCTATGGGCTGCTCCGGAATCTGAATAAAAAACAACAGCACACAAAAGGCACATATAAAGCTTGCCAGATCAATCAGCAGAATAAGCGGGAGTCCGCCTGCCGCAAAAAGGAATGCTGCCAGCATCGGGCTAAACACCACGATCAGATTGTTGGAAAAAGAATTCATTCCACTCACATTTGAAATCTTCTCCTTTGGCACAAGCCTTCCCGTTGCCACTGCCGATGCGGGCTGTTGGAAAGCATTCGTCACGCCAATGATCATATTGATGATATATATATTCCAGACTTCCAGACGCCCTGCAAGCAAAAGCACCAGTACGGCCAGTGAACCAGCTGCCGCCATGCTGTCAGACACCAGCATGATGTTTTTCTTCCTGTGCCTGTCTATAAAATCACCGACAAATAAACTTATGATAATATACGGCACATAGTTACAAAATGACATCAGTGAAACGGACATGGCAGAGCGGCTCTGCCCATATGCCCATAAAACCAGCGCAAACCCCGTCATGGAGCTTCCCAGTCCGGATACGCTCTGGCTTAACCATAAAATAATATATTTCCTGAATTTTTCTTCCATTGAATTTTCTCCATTCTATTCTTTCTTACCGCAAACGATGAGCCAGACTCCTTGCATCCATGAACATCCGGCGAATGCCGTGTGGATGAAATGCTCATCTTTTCGCGCAT
>CALDLG010000176.1 GCA_937910785.1 uncultured Lachnospiraceae bacterium
GAAATGCCGGCTGTATCGTTCCTGGGCTCTTCTGGCAAACTCTTCCGTATCGATATCGCCGTCTGCCGCGTGTACGATCAGGGACAGCTTCAGATCAGGAAAAAGCTTCAGAATATCTTTGCCTGCGGAAAGGATCGGCAGGCGGTTGGTAAGAATATCGATATAAAGGTCGTAGTCCGGAATATTCTGCGGAGAAAGACAATGATAATAGCGAAGACTCATGGCCTCGGCTTCTTCTTCATTTACCACCTCGTTATTAAAGGAAAAATAGGAAACCGGAATAAACATGACGCTGTCTTTGGTCATATAGCTGCCGTATTCCTTTAACAGCGCATAGTCGTAGTTATAGGACTGGCTCGTATTGCCGAAATTAAAGCAGCTCAGGCCCTGCTCCGTAAGCGCGTCATACTTAAAGTCATAGGCGCCGTGTGAACTGCCGAGATTGCCGATCTGGATATCCGAAACATAGATGCCGAGCGTACTGAATTTGGAGACATCCAGATACTTTTCCTCGTTAATTTTCTTATAATCCTTATTCAGCCATGCGATGATCAGAATCGCGGCGGCCGGAATCAGGATACATTTTAAAGCGAACCGCAGAATATCATATTTTCTTTTTTTCATAAGGGAACCTCCATTCCTCCGCCTCGCGGAATCTCCAATCCCCAGACAGACTTACCTGTGTAAATGCCTGCAATCATCAGAATTGGAAATAAATAAACTCCGTCGCAATGCCCTTCGGGGAAAACAACGCGATCACCACCAGCAGCAGTACATAAATGGGCCACCGGATGAAGCATTTCTGCCTGGAGACCGCTTTGATCACGTCGAATTTCAGTGACAGAAGATCGTAAACGGCAAGCACAAGTACGGGAACCCACATAAGCCCCAGCTGAAGATAGGACATATCCAGACAGATCAAGGCTGTCTTTAAGTAATTTAACGGACGGGATGCATCCCAGAACAAACGGGAAATAACCCACATGGCGTCTTTTATATTGTTGGCCCGGAAGAAAATCCAGGTAAAGCAGAGCACGATGAAGGTGAGGGGGAGCTGCCAGAAATGCTTCTTATGCGCTTTTCCCTTCGGATAGATGATCGTTTCGATAATCTGCAGAAGACCATGAATGCCGCCCCACAGGAGGAAGGTCAGTGTGCTGCCATGCCAGAAACCGCTGACTAAAAAGGTGAGCAGGAGATTCAGCAGATGACGCCATTTCGGGACCCGGTTGCCTCCGAGCGGAATGTACACATAATCCCGGAACCAGGAAGAAAGCGAAATGTGCCAGCGGCTCCAGAACTCCTTGATGGAAAAGGAGAAGTAGGGGCTCTTGAAATTGGTCATCAGATCGATGCCAAACAGTTTGGCACAGCCGATCGCGATATCGGAATAACCGGAAAAGTCACAGTAAATTTCGACTGCAAACATGACGGTTACGACGATGAACGCGAGTCCTACATAGCTGTAGACATTGTTATAGAGCTTATTGACGGTGATGGCAAAGACGTCGGCGATCACCAGCTTCTTAAAATATCCCCAGGCCATCAGTTTCAGGCCGTAGGTTACATTGTTGTAGTGAAAACGCCTTTTCTTTTTGTACTGTGGAAGCAGTTCGCCCGCCCGGCCGATCGGACCGGAGAGCAGCTGCGGGAAAAAAGAAACGAACAGCGCATAATAGCCGAAATGTCTTTCCGCCTTCGTTTTTCCGCGGTAAACATCGATCAGATATCCCATCGACTGGAAAAAGTAGAAGGAAACACCCGCGGGAAGCAGGATGGTCATGGTGATCGGCTGAATCGAAAGTCTGCCTTCCGCAATCAGAGCATTCATCCGTTGAATGACAGGATTTGCCGTTTTAAAGAAAACAAGGATCAGAACTAACGGCAGGATACCGAGAAGCAGAGCCCTTTTCTTCTGTCCGGAGGAGTGTGCATTTTCAAGAGAAATCGCCAGTCCGTAGGTCAGAAGCGTCGTCAGGAAAAGCAGAATGCCATACCATAGATGCAGATTCATATAAAAAGCATAGCTGGCGAGCAGAAGAAAGCCCCATCGATATTTGTGAGGGACAATATAATACAAAAGAAATACAATGACTAAAAATACGCCAAAAGATATGGAATTGAATAACATAAAGCGCTCCTGTTCTTCTACAAAGCAGAATATGCAGACCGGGGTCTGTATTATATAGTTAATATAGTCTGGCTGCCAAAAGCCGCTTAACATAGATGATACGGGCAGATGGCATAAAAGATTCTTTTTATAAATCATTTAGAGTTTACCACAAATTGGAAAAATAAAACATATTTTACGGTACTTTAAGAAAGAATTAAGAAAGTGAAAGCAGCAAAGATATGCCGCAGGAAGCCGCATGCAGGATTATGCCGAAGATGGACTGGTCATTTGAGGTAATTCAGTGTATACTATACCATATGTGATCTTTATGATAAGAAAAATACGGGCTGCATATGGAAGATTTTAACTGCTATGATTTTGACGGGTATGGGGTCTGTGTCCGCAAAGACATAGAGGACGCTTCTGCGGAGGATGTTTCATTTTGAGCGATTCGTATGATATGATACATGAGAGGAAAAAATCGGTATGGGTATTACCTCTTTCTATTTTTTATGTTTTTTCGCCGGGATTCTATTGATCTATTATGTGCTACCCGGAAAATGGCAGTGGTCTTTTCTTCTGCTGTGCAGTATTGCATATTATCTGATGACAGGGAACGGGATGCTTGTTCTGTATCCGCTCGCCTCCGTGGCCGTCTGCTATGTTGGAATCCGGAGTATGGCGGGCACGGAGGATGCCCGCAGAAGGAAGCTTGCGCTGGCCGGAGTGGTGGCCGTAAATCTTGGCATTCTGATTTTGTTAAAATATATTAATTTTGCTGTTTATACGATAAACGGAATTGCCGGCCTGTGCGGAGGAGAAGGAGCGCTCCTGCATGGGCTTGATCTGCTTGTTCCGCTGGGGGTCTCCTTTTATACCTTTTCGCTGTTGGGCTATGTGATCGACGTCTATTACGGCATCGCCCCTTTGCAGAAAAATTTCGGCAGGCTGGCATTGTATGGCATGTATTTTCCGGTGATGATTTCCGGACCGATTTTACAGTACCGGGAGTGCGGGGAGCAGTTTTTTGCGCCGCATCGTTTCGATTATGTCAAAGTGACAAGAGGCATGCAGCGGATGCTGTGGGGTCTTCTGAAGAAGCTGGTTATTGCGGAGAGACTGCGGCTTCTTGTGGATACGGTATACGGGGATTACGGCGCTTATCCGGGCGCTTTTATCTGGGTGGCAACGGTCTGCTATGCCTTTCAGCTCTATACGGATTTTTCGGGCTGTATGGATATTGTGCTCGGCATGTCGGAGAGCTTTGGCATTACGCTGCCGGAGAATTTTCGGACGCCTTTTTTTGCAAGAAGCGTTGCGGAATACTGGAGAAGATGGCATATTACGCTCGGCGTCTGGATGAAAGAGTATGTCTTTTATCCGCTGCTTCGTTCCGGATTTTTTACCCGACTGGGGAAGTCGCTTAAAAAGAAGTTCGGCAAGAAAAAGGGGAAACAGTATACGACGTTTGCCGCCATGTTTCTTCTGTGGTTTACGGTCGGCGTCTGGCATGGCGGAGCGTGGAAATATGTGATCGGTTCCGGTCTGCTGCACTGGTTTTATATCGTGATGGAGGAACTGCTGGAAGCGCCCTGTGCAAAGGTGATGGGGAAGCTGCATATCAATCCGGTAAGCGGGGCGGTTTCGGCGGTCCGCATGGGACGGACCTTTCTGTTAGTCTGTATCGGAGATCTGTTTTTCCGAGCGGAGTCTGTGGGAGCCGCGTTTGCCATGCTGAAAGGAGCGGTTACGGTATGGAATCCGTCCGTTTTGGTGGACGGTTCTTTATTCGGACTCGGTCTCGACGAAATCGAGTTTGCGATCGTGGTTTTTTCGCTGCTTCTTTTGCTTGTCGTTTCGGTTTTGCAGCAGAAAGGTTCTGTCAGGGAGATGATCGCCGGACGAAAACTGCCGTTTAGATGGATTCTCTGGTATGCGCTGCTTTTTTATGTGATTCTGTTAGGATGTTACGGACCGGAATACAGTGCGGCGGAATTCATTTATCAGGGATTTTAGCGGTCTGAGAATTTGTTCAATTTCCCGAATCAGGGTAGAGAATGCCTTTCTTTTATGATATGATAGAAGAACCGAATAACGAAAGGGGTAATACGATAGGAATGGATAAAATAGCAGTTTTGATTCCCTGTTATAATGAAGAGAAGACAATCGCCAAAGTGGTGCGGGATGCGAAGGAAGCATTGCCGGAGGCGGTTATTTATGTATATGATAATAATTCCAGGGACCGGACGGTGGAGTTTGCGAAGGAGGCCGGTGCGCAGATACGGTATGAGTATATGCAGGGCAAGGGGAATGTGATCCGGCGCATGTTCCGGGAGATTGACGCGGAATGCTATATTATGGTGGACGGAGACGACACCTATCCGATGGAATATGCCAGGGAAATGGCGGACAAGGTATTGGAGCATCATGCGGATATGGTCGTTGGGGACAGACTGTCCTCGACTTATTTTACGGAGAACAAGCGTCCGTTTCATAATTTTGGAAACAGCATTGTGCGGAGCAGCATTAATAAGCTTTTTCACTGCAATATCAAGGACATTATGACCGGATACAGGGCATTCAGCTATGGCTTTGCCAAGACGTTTCCGGTGCTTTCCACAGGCTTTGAGATCGAAACGGAGATGACGATTCATGCGGTTTATAACAATCTGCAGATTGAAAACGTGATCGTGGATTACAGGGACCGGCCGGAGGGAAGTGAGTCGAAACTGAATACCTTTTCGGACGGCTTCCGGGTAATACGCACGATCATCAAGCTATACAGAGACTATAAACCATTTGGCTTCTTCGGCGTCTGTGCGGCGGTTCTGGCGGCGTTGGCGGTAATTCTGTTCATTCCGGTCCTGCTTTCTTATGTGGAGACGGGCCTTGTGCTGCGGTTTCCGACGTTATTTTGCTGTGGATTCATTGGTCTGGCGGCAGTACAGTCTTTCTTCGCGGGATTGATTCTCTCCAATATGGCTCTGAAAAACAGGCGGGATTTTGAATACCGGTATGCGAGAATAAGCCGCGATATTCACAAAGAGAACTTTTAAATCGGAAGCCGGGTGTTATTGCAGCCGGTATACTTCATAGGTCCTGTTCCCGGCAAAGAAGGTGTCCGTCAGGGTGCAGTCCACATCATAAGTATGCCGGAAATACATAATGACAGGGTGTTCTCTGTCGTAGAGTCCTTCTTCAAAGATAAAGCGGACGTCCGGGCTTGCGACGAGGTCGGCGCCGAAATCCTCCAGCCCATGAGAAGCAAGCTTGGTCCGGCTGTTGGGGTTACAGACAACGCCCCAGTTGGTGTAGAAAAAGTTCTGATAGGTATCCTGTGCCGTATCAAAAGGAAATTCACAGTAGTTGTCCAGTGTATTGCTGCCGCTTGTCCAGATAAAGAACTGATCGGGATGAGTCCGGCAGTATTCTTTTAAATCATTCCAGACTTCTTCATTTGCATGATAGGAAGTGTCGATATCCGTTTTCGTACAGTAAACGGAGGCTGCCGACAGCAAGAGCGTGCAGACTGCGGCCGTAAGCATCTTTTTTCTGCTGACATAAATCAGGTTAAAGGCAAGCAGAATACCTGCCAGCACCATGAAATCCGCCGCAATAAGGGGCTGGATGATGCGTTTGGGGAAACGGCCCTGAAACAGGATATACCCCCATGTGATAAATCTGCCTGTAAGATAGAACAGATAGACGCCCAGAGCGACCATATTGCGCCGGTACAGAATGAGCAGCAGCGTGGCCGGAAGAAGCAGTCCGACGAACAGATTCATGGGCTGCATTCCGTTCTGATAAAGGAAGACATTTATACTGCCGGTCAGGATATTTTTCAGGCGTGACCCTATGGCGGTACGATTCCGGTAACAGTCTCCGGCGATCCGGTGCATCTGCTCCCAGTCTTCCAGACTCATTCCATGACCGATATAGGGAGCGCCGCCCTTTCGAAAGTCCCATGCTTCCTCGTCCAGATTCAGCGCGCGCAGCTCTTCTGCGCATTCTTCGTATTCGGGCCAGGTGTAGAAATCTCCTATCCGCTCTCTGTAATGATTGATTTTGACAAACTCAGCCCATTCTTTATCGGAATAGGCGATGGCATTCGCGCCATAGAGGATTCCCATGCCGGCAAACAGAATGGCGGCGAAGGAGAGCAGCTTCAACAGATAAGCGCCATAGAATCTCTGATTGGACAGAAGCCATTTGGAAAGCCAGAGCATACCGGCAATGGGAAGCAGCATAAACAGGACATTCCGGCGCATGCTGAAAGAAAGCCATGCCAGCAGAAATGTCGGAATGTTTCCTTTTAAAAAGGCGGCAGGACTGTCGTTTGATCTTGTCGTAATAAAATAAAACAGAGCCGTTGCGGCTGCAAATCCTGCGGTCGTCGTATACTGCGCCTCACTGATGACATTCAGGTCCACAACGAAATAGAGAAGTCCCAGAAGAAACAGCGCGGGAAGCAGAATCGTTTCCGCATCCGGATGTTTTTTCCGGTATAATTGAAGAACCCTTCCGTAAATCAGCCAGATGCAGCAGATATGAACCCCATGCTGGAAAAGGCCGAACCAGGGGATGCTGCTGTTTATCGTATAAAGCTGGCAGAGCAGCCATGAAAGCGGATACAGAAAAAAAAGAACATGTGCGTCCGGATATCCGAGATAAGCGCCGGAGAGGGTGCTGTACATGCCCCAGTCGTCGTTGATGCCGTCTACCGGCCGGATAAAAAGCAGCAGGAACAGGTAAAACAGCATGGTAAAAAGAATAAAAATCAGAAGCTCCATATGACGGCCGGCCGCCGAAAGGCCCTTTTTTTCTGAAAATGACAGGTGTTTCGGGCCGGAATTTTTTTTCCTGAATGACATTTATGCCAATCCCTTCTTTTCGTACATATTAGTAATTTATTTATTATATACTATAAAAAGGCGACGTTACAAGGGAGAATGGAAATATTAAGAAAAACGAAAGGTTTCATTAATAAATTGGAAGAAAGATATTCATAAATGGAAAAGTGTGCTATAGTAAGGACAGGGGAGAGAAGAGGGTTTTTATACGGTAAAGGAGCGTGGTGAGATGGATTATAGAGAAAAAAGACCGGAAAAGGGAACGGGCAGGCCAAACAGAACAGGCAGAGGGAACAGAAGGCGGAACCGTTATTACGGAAAGATTATATTGCTTGGCGTGATGATCGGATTCTGCGTTCTTGCGCTCATTGAGATTATATACGGGCAGGCGAAGCTGCGGCTTGAGAACGAGAGGATTGAGCTTGAGGAAAAGAACGCCAGAGCGCTGCAGATGCTGGAGAATGAGCAGAACGCTGACAAACCTCTGGATACGGCGCAGGGAGAAAAAGTGACAGAGCCTAAAACGGAGAATTCGAAAGAAATTACCGGGCTTACGGAACTCGATGCGGTGACGAGGAAGGATTCGGAGGAAGCGGATCAGCAGCCGGCTCAGAGTGAAGAGGGGACAGAGAGCGATATGCAGGCGGCGCCGGAGGAAGAAAAGGAAAATCCTGATATGCAGATTGTCTTTCTTGGCGACAGTATTCTGGATAATGACAGAGAGTATGATGGTGTGGCATATCTGATCTCCAAGGAGTGCAATGCGAAGGTTTATAATCTGTCCATGGGAGGAACGACCGCGGCGCTTGCGGCAGGAGAAACGGGAGATTATAAAAACTGGGATTCCCGCTGTCTTCTGGGGGTGGTCAATGTAATTACGGGAAGAGTTGATCCGTCGATTCTGGACGGTTATAAGGCGGCCGATCTGATCAAGGAGTGCGATTTTACCAAAACGGACTACTTCGTGATCGAATATGGCATTAACGATTTCCTTGCTCAGATTCCGACGAGCCGGTATCTGCCCAATGGCGACAGAAGAAATGAAGATGAGGAGCATACCTACGGGGGTGCGTTGAATCAGGCCGTCAGAAAGCTGCGGGATGCTTATCCGGAGTCCAAGATTATTCTGATCGCACCGCATTACTGCCAGTTTTTTAACGGGGAGACCTTTATGGGAGACGGATATACACTGGATTACGGTTATGGAACGCTGATCGAGTATGCCAGAGCGTGCGGTTATGTATATGAGCAGAACAAGGAAGAAAATGTTCTTTTATATAACGCCTTTGAATCGAGCGGCATCGATGCCTATACGGCGGACAATTATCTGGAGGACGGCATTCATCTGACTTCCGAGGGACGACATAAATATGCCGAGGATTTATCGAGGAGAATCCTGAAGGATTTTTATCCGGAGGAGTGATGCCAATGATGGAGGAACGCTATGCGTGAACTGGAATATCCTTTCGACAGCGAATATATTCTGAAGAAATCCAGAAAAATAAAAAAGCAGCTGATTGCGGAAGGAAAAAGCTTTTTAAAGAAAAAGATCGCGGTACTGGGCGGGAGCACGACACACGATATCATCCGTATGCTGGAGCTTTTTCTGCTGAATCAGGGAATCGAGGCGGTATTTTACGAGTCGGAATATGCACAGTTCTGGCAGGATATTATGTTTGAAAATGCGGAATTATCCGCATTTTCGCCGGATCTGATCTATATCCATACTTCGAACCGCAATATTACGGAATATCCGGCGGCAGGAGATGATGCCGGACGGGTGGAGGAGCTGCTTGAGGAGCATTATCGGCATTTCGAGGTGATGTGGGAGAAGGCTGCAAAACGCTATTGCTGTCCGATTGTTCAGAACAATTTCGAACTCCCGTTTTACAGGCTGCTTGGGAATCAGGACGCCGTTTACGCGCAGGGGCGCATCGCTTTCATAACGGAGCTGAACGGGAAATTTTACCGGTATGCGAGAGCGCATGAGAACTTTTATATTCACGATATCAATTATATGGCGGCATCTTACGGGTTGGACAAATGGGCCGACCCGTTTTACTGGCATATGTACAAATATGCGATGTGTATGCAGGCGATACCGGAGTTTGCGTTTAATCTTTCGAATATTATGAAGTCCGTTTTCGGGAAAAACAAAAAATCACTTGTGCTGGATCTCGACCATACGCTGTGGGGCGGCATCGTTGGCGACGACGGCGTCGAAAATCTGGAGATCGGCCAGGAGACGTCCATGGGACAGGTTTTTTCCGAGTTCCAGCAGTTTATCAGGGCGCAGAAAGATATCGGAGTCATGCTGAATGTGGATTCCAAGAATGAGTATGAGAATGCGCTGGCGGGGCTGAATCATCCCGACAGTATTTTGAAGCCGGAGGACTTTATTCTGATCAAGGCGAACTGGGAGCCGAAAAGCCGGAATATGCTTGAGATTGCGGACGAGCTCAATATTTTGCCGGACAGCCTTGTGTTTGTGGATGATAATCCGGCGGAACGGGAGATTGTCAGAAGCCAGGTGCCCGGAGCGGCGGTGCCGGAAATCGGAACGCCGGAGCAGTATATCCGTATACTGGACCATTCCGGTTTCTTTGAAGTGACATCTCTGTCGGAAGATGACAGAAAGCGCAGCGAGATGTATCGGGCGAATGTCAGTAGGAAACAGCAGCAGCAGAATTTCGGAGATTACAGAGAGTACCTTCTCTCTCTTGAGATGAAGGGCGTGGTGAAGGCCTTTGAACCGGTATATATGGGAAGGATCGCCCAGCTTACCAATAAGAGCAACCAGTTCAACCTGACGACCAGAAGATACACCCAGAGCGAGATTGAGCGGTTTGCCATGGATGAGAACTATATCACGCTGTACGGAAAGCTGGAAGATAAATTTGGTGACAATGGTGTCGTTTCTGTTGTGATCGGCAGGAAGGACAGAGAAGAGGACGGCAGCGGCATACTTCATCTGGAGCTTTGGCTGATGAGCTGCCGCGTGTTAAAAAGAGATATGGAATATGCCATGATGGACGGTGTTGTGGAGGCCTGTCTTGCCTGCGGCATTTATACCATTGCAGGTTATTATTATCCGACTGCCAAGAATGGAATGGTCAGGGATTTTTACGCCCGGCTTGGATTTACGAAGACGGCGGAGGATGCGGACGGTGCAGGGGTCTGGCGGTATGATATTCCGGAGAATTATGAAAAGAAAAATACGGTGATAAGCTGTTGCAGGGAAGCGGAAAATCCGTTATAGTGAAATAAGCGGGTGAATGCGCGGGAGAGAAAAGGCACTGGCCGGAAAGGAATGGATAGCAAGCATGAGCAGAGAAGAAGTTTTTGAAAAACTGAACGAAGTATTTCGGGATGTTTTTGATGATGAAGAGATTACGGTGACGGATGCAACCACCGCGGATGATATTGAGGATTGGGATTCTTTGGAGCATATCAATCTTCTGGCTGCCGTAGAGCAGGAATTCGGCATGAAATTCAATATGGGAGAAGTTGTGACGATGAAGAATGTGGGCGAGATGGCGGACATCATTCTGAGTCGGATATAAGCTAAGTGAGCGCAGGCGCAGGCCTGCGCTTTTCCGGTTTTGCCTGATCGGTGAAGACATTAGCTGCCGGCATCCAGCAGTTCGATCATCCCCATGGAAGCGCTGGTGAGAAAGACCACCGCTCTGTTTTGCAGTGCGGGGGCCGGGGTTGGAGTATCGATGGCGAGAAAACCGTCGTCCGTAAAGCGGCGCAGATCGTTTTCGAAATCTTCCGTTTCATAACAGATATGATAAGGGCTGTTTTTATACTTCCGGATCAGTCCGGATACGACCGAATCGCCGGAGGCGGGAGAGACCAGCTCCACTTGATATCCGTCCTTTTTCAGAAAACAGATATGAACCTTTCGGATGTCGTCATACAGCGTATTCTGTGTGATCTCATAGCCGAGAGTCTCAAAAGACCGGATGGCTTTATCCATGTTCTTTACCAGATATCCGATATGATGCACTTTCAAATTCGGCATAAAAATTTCCCCCTTTTTGTGTATAGATTCATCCGTCAGCCGGGCCGGAGC
>CALDLG010000177.1 GCA_937910785.1 uncultured Lachnospiraceae bacterium
GTTATGCTCTGACAATCCGCAAGGCAAAGACAAAATGGGGACGATACTTTGTATGCAGCCAGTCTGGAAATCATGGAAACTGCAAGGGCGCTGGCTGCACGATTTATGCGGATGTTTTGGAAGAATATATGCTTGGGCGGGTCAAAGAAAGGCTGTCGGAATTTCAAAAACTTTCCTGTGTAACTGACACTGGAGAAAATGGAAGAAAAGCATTCCACCAAAAGAATATGACGAAAAAAATCCGTCTGATACAGATTGAGGAAGAAATTGGCGAACTCCTCTCCAAAGTTTCCGGGGCAAACGGCGTTCTGATGAAGTACATAAACGAAAAGGTATCAGAGTTAGACACTGAACGGAAAGCCTTGCAGGAAGAAATCGTTACCGCAAATGTCACAGACACAGAGGGTAAACTAAAGCAGATAACCAATCATGTAAGTACATGGGAAACGCTCTCTTTTGGCGATAGGCAGGCAGTAGTCGATACACTAATCAAGGTCATTCGAATTGCAGATGGTAACATTGAAATTACTTGGAACATTTAACCAGGAAAGATTGAAGCACACATTTTGAGAGAAACATTTTATGAGATGTTTTTACTTCAATTCTCCCGTTTCGGTGAAGCCCTCCGCATCGTTCAGGACCGATTGAATGAAAAGAACTTCTATGCGTTTAATCCGGGGTTTGACAGGTGTAAGGACTAAAAGAAGTCCCCGTTTTATAATCATTTCAGCATTCAGACCGGAATGCCTGATGCCATCACACTTTACTGCCCCAAATCTTCTATGGACCATTAAACGAACCTTACTGATTTAAGTAAACTTCAGAAAAGGGAAAGTATAAGCCAGTATTGCCGATACTTTCCCTTTTCCATTAATCCATTCATCCTCCAATTGAGACTACAATACATAATATTTCCAGCTTACACAATCCGCGCTTAAGGCGTTGTATCCACAATTACAATGCTGGAATCTCCCTGTTTTGCCTGTTCTAAGACGGCTGCCTCAAGCTTCTGAAAGGACCCATAAGAAGTAGATGCTCCGCTCAGCGCATCAATCGTTCCTTCTCCCTGACCATCCAGGAGCTGACCGGCATAATAGCGGGTATACTCATTAGGATAAGTGCCGGTAGCGTGCAGCATCGTCTGCATATATGTACTGTCCCAGCTCTTGATAAAGCCACTGGCATTTTCAGCATTATATTCCACCGAAACAATACTTCCGCCTTTGACCATAATCGTAATAAATTCTTTCCATCCATGACTGAACTCAGAAGCCTGTGCAGTGTAATAACCGTCCTGAAGTCCTGTCTGTTCACCACAGGCTGTCAACAACATCATACCTGCGAAAATTAACGCTATGCTAAACATCCGTTTCATCTTTTATATTCCTCCTTCAAAGCAAACTTCTTTACCTGTGCCTGAAGTTCTTCGGCTTCTTTTGCCAAAGACAGACTGGACTGGTTTGTTCCTCCCGCATTTTGCAGATTTCTGTCGGCAATGGCAGAAATGGTCGCAATCCGCTCCTCCATGCTGATCAGGGCATCCTCCTGTCCCTGCACTGCCGCTACCAGTTGATCTGAAATTCCGCTGATCTCAGCCGAAACACTGTAAATTGACCGAAGGGACTCGGCCGTACTTGCATTCAGCTCCACACCTGTCTGGATAACGGATCTGGTATTTTCCACGATTTCAACCGCACTCTGAGCTGCCTGAGCGCTTTTACCCGCCAGTTCCTTAACCTCTTCCGCCACAACAGCAAATCCCTGACCTGCGCTTCCGGCATGTGCAGCTTCCACTGAAGCGTTCAGCGCCAGAATATTGGTCTGGAATGCAATATCGTCAATAGCCCTGGCAATGCTGGTAATCTCCTTAGCATTGGAGCTGATATCGTTCATCGCGTTGGAAAGAGCAGTCATCTGGGTATTTGCTTCCTGCACCTTTCTGGTAATTTCGCCGGTCATAATATGTGTCTGATCGCTGCTCTTCGATACGCCGGCAAGCTGCTCTTTGACATGAGCCACTTCATCAACCAGCGCCTCGGTTGCATGATTTTGCTCCAAAGATGCCTGATGCAGCTGCCCTGACTGTCCGCTCAGTTCTTCGGCCATATCGGACAGGCGGGTCGCTGCCGACCGAAAGCCCGCTATGGTCTCGTTCATGGACTGCAGAATGATGCCAAGACTATTTCGAATCAGTGTAAAATCTCCTTTGTACTCCACCTGAGGCCCAATCTGCAGATTGCCGTCGGCAACCCCGCTTAATACCTGGCGGATATCTGATATGTACCGGTTAACGCTTGCTACCGTATCAGCTAATGTTCTGGTCATAATCTCCAGCTCATCCCCTGACCTGACATTCGCTACTTCCGTATGCAGGTCCCCATCGGAAAGAGAAATCATCCGGCTTGTCACATTTTTTACCGGTCTGGAAATGGATATGGCCATCCGCAGAATCACCAGAATGGATACCAACAGTACCACCAGCGTACAGATCCCCGCCACCATCATTGCCCGGTCGATCAGATTATTGTAATCAGACTTCGGCACCTGAATAACCAAAGCCCACTGTGTACCGCGAATGGGTGAAAAAGCCGCCAGAATCTGCTTCCCGTCAACGACAAATTCCGTTGCTCCCGTCTCCCCGGTCGTTACACTTTTTATCGCTTCCTCATTTCCACCACTAAGCTGTAACAGCGTACTTTCAGATTTAACCATTGACTGGTCCTGATGTCCTGTAACAATTCCTTCACGGTTAACCATATACGCCATACCGTTTTTACCAATATTTATGCTGCTTAGCACATCGTTCAGTGCGTCATATTTATAGACACCCACCACATAATATGCGGTCTCACCGTTCTCTTTCACCGGCATTCCCATCGTGATGCCCAATTTATCCTGAAAAATGGTACTTGTATCGGTAGTCAGATTATCCGTTTCCTGCAAAAGCGCCAGAAAATGATCCTCCAGACCTTCCGGCGCACCTTCTATTCCCTGAACCAGACTGCCGTTCAGATCATACAGGGCAATCGTGTGAAATTCATAAATCTCGGCTGCTTCAGTCAAAACGGCCATCCGATTTTCCTTTACAGCTTCATCATCAGATACTGTTACGCCTTCTTCTGTTCCGACAATGCTCATTCTCGAATCACCGGCTATCATCATCATACGATCCGCCAGCATGTGAATATTGGCTTCCACGGTCTTAGCTGACTGTCTGGCCATGGGCTGCAGACTGTCCAACAAAATGCTGTTTGCCAGAGATTGCATGGAAAGCGCCATAATCACACAACATACTGCCACCAATATTAAAATATTGAGCGTGGTATTCCTCAATATCCTTCCATTGAGACTCCTTCTCATTTTTCGCCCAGAATAGGAGTCTGACTGTTTCGTCCCCATTTTTACCCTGCTCCTTTTCCTCAACATTTCTTTCAGACATAATAAAAGCCCACTTAACTTATGGCGGAACTTTAATAAGGTTCCAAATGCCATAGACCATAGACTTTTGGAGCTATCATACCACAATTTTAAAAAAAATGGAAGCCCCTGCCGGTATTGTTATCTCCCGCATTTCATCCGGAAGACTTTATCCGGCAGAAGCATCCCATACCTGCTTCGGAGCACATAATTACACAAACCCCCATAATTCGTCTCAAATTCAAGGACAGACAGGCCTGCTTTCACAATCCCCGGAATTTTGAAAATAATTCCCCGGCTCATATCTGTACCATTTCCCGAAGTTTTCCGATTCTGACCGGTTTCGAATAGTAATATCCCTGAAACCAGGTAGCCTGATAAAACCGCAGATAATTCTGCAGTTCCTCTGTCTCCACGCCCTCCAGACAGGTGCTCATGCCGCAGCTGTTGGCAAATTCCACAATCGATCTGACCATCGCCTGCTTTTTGGCATCTTCGGTAATCCCCCGGATGAAACTCATATCCAGCTTGATCTCATCCATCGGGGCATAAAGCACGATTCCCGAAGACGCGCTTCCTGTTCCATAGTCATCCATCGCCATGCGTATACCATGCGACTGAAAAAATTCCACTTCGCGCTTAATCACATCAAGCGGCATATCCCTGCACCGTTCCGTGAGTTCCATGCACAGATGACCCGCCGGAAATTCCGTCTCCTCCAGAATGCGCAGAACCTCCGCGCGAAACTCCTCCCGTTCCATCTGTCTTGCAGACACATTCACGTTGAGCACAAACTCCGGCAGAACCGTAAGCAGTTCTGCTGTTTCCTGCAGGGCAGTCCGCAGCACAAAATTACCGAGCTCATACATCGCCGGATCTGTTTCCATCCATTCGATAAATCTGCCGGGCGGCACGATTCCATACGGCGCTCTCTGCCATCTGACTAACGCTTCCGCTCCGGTGATACATCCTGTTCCCGATACTACGATCGGCTGATACTCTATATAAAATCCCTCACAGCCATCCCTGACCGACTGATGGATTACCTTCATCAGTTCCAGATCGACATTCTCCGACGTACATACCTCATCGTTGAAAATAATCAGTTTCCCC
Organism: uncultured Lachnospiraceae bacterium; assembly: GCA_937910785.1. Taxonomy (GTDB): domain Bacteria; phylum Bacillota; class Clostridia; order Lachnospirales; family Lachnospiraceae; genus UBA3282. The sequence goes on from CALDLG010000177.1 coordinate 4,531, forward strand.
TGATGTTCCGTTTCGGAATGCCCCAGCGCATAAGCTGCTTTAGAACCGAGAGAATCTGCCTTTCCGTCGTACTGATCGATTAAGATCGCTCCTGCGCATATCTTCAATGTGGTCTGTCTGTTATTAACCTGAATTCCCCTTGCCAGCCTTTCCCTGATCATCTGCTCGAAATCAAGCAGCTTCCGTCGGTCTCCTCCTCTTAAAATAAATCCGAATTTTGGACCGTCCAGACGGTAAACAGCGCTGTTTTCGTCCATCATGTATATAAACTGCAGAGCTGTTTCTTTTAAAAGCCGGTTCGTAAATTCATTGCCATAAATAATATTCAGATTATTAAACCGCTCCAGCTTAATCATGAGTACGGCAAAGGGCTGCTTTTTTTTGATCTCGGTTTCAAGGTCCGTTACAAACCTCGCCATGGAATACAAATCCGTAAGGGCGTCGATTCTTGGCAGAACATTTTCATTATGTAACAGAATCAGCAGATATCTTTCCGCATTTTTTTCATCTGCTACAAGATCCGTATGGATGCTGAACATATGATATTCTCCGGAAGCGCCTTTTATCCGGACACACAATTCCCTGTCCAGATCCTTTCCCTGTATCCTTGGCGGAATTCCCTCTTCATATTCCCACCAGTCATCCGGATGAATCAGATCCTGCATAATTTCATAATGGTCCGGAGCATAAGTATTCCGAATTCCGAAATATGCTCTTGTAGTTTCCGAAAACCATACTCTGTTCTGACTTAGATGCAGCATATAAATGTATGTATCTTCCGCCAGCGTATTTACCTTATTCATCACCGCGTCTATATAGCCTTCGTTTTCGTGCCAGAATCTCTGCTTTTTCATTCGTATCCCCCGTATCCTTTCTCAACCGACACCCCGTATCCTTCCTGCTTATTATGCTACAATGAAATCAGAAAAGGGTCAAGAAAAAGAACGGGAAAAGCGGCAGATTACGACAAATACATAATCGATATGCCGTCAGGATCAATCAGATCATAAAGTTTCCGAGCAGACTGCTTCCAGCCCCGCCGTTTAAAACACTTCCATATGCGCTCGAAGCCAGTGCGGCAAGACCACTTTGCCCGTTCAGCAGTCCTGCCTGCCCGGTTGAAAGCATCTGCTTCCAATATCCGTTTTGCACAGACCAGGGATTTCCCGCATACATCTGGCCCGTATAAAGGGAACCGGCATAGGGAGATGCGTAAGTCAATGCCGCATAGGGGGAAATCATATAAGGAGAAATCATATAAGAGGAAATCTCATTGGCCGAAGAATATGACGAAGGAAGATACGCGGCATTCGTTTTTACGGGAATTCCCTCTTCATGACAGTTCTCCGGTGAAGAACCGATAATCTGATAACCTATCTGTTTTGTTCCGACAGCTTCTTTTCCTGTACAATGCTCCCTGATTTTATCAAGCGCTTCCTTTTCCCAGCCCGGATCGCTCTTCATTTTCTCGAAAGCTTCTTCCCTGATAATCAGCGTATCGGACAGATATGGAGAACGGTTCCCGGCCTCTGCCTGTATTTGGGCGGCTTCCCCGCGAAACCACTGCCTGTATTCCTGCATCGTCATTTCACGCTTCGCCTGTTCCGTCACTTCCGTATGACCGGTGGTTTTCTGATGATAAGAAGGCTTCGTGATAATCATATCCCCTTCCGCCGAGGCAGTATTTACCGCTGCATTCCGCTTTTCAAGCGCCTTTTTCATAGCCGCATCGTAACAATATGGACTGACACCACCCTTAGTTCCATTGCTGCTTTGTACGGCCTGTGCATTGCCTCCGCCCATTCCAAGTGAATTAACGTACATAACAAATCCTCCCTTTTATAACAGTTTTACTACCCTGCCGAAATATTTTACCCCGATTAATTCCTACTGTGGTTCCTCATTCTGAAGCATGACGGATAACAGAAAGGTTCCCTCTTTTACCGACCAGTCCACTGCCCCATGATATTTCCCGGCAGCTCCCTTTATGTTTTTAAGCCCTGTTCCATGCGCGGCTTTATCCTCCTTTCGGGTTGCGGGAAATTCTTCCTGCGCTCTTTTCTCCAGTTTTCCGTCAAAACTGTTCTCCGTTTCCAGAAAAAACATATTTCCCTTTTGGAAAGAAGACAGCCTGATAAAAAGAGCAGCCTCCTTTTCCTCCTCCCGCAGCCTTCTGCACGCTTCTGCGGCATTGTCCAGCATATTTCCGAGAATCACACTGATATCATAACTCCGAATCCGCAGAGATTCCGGAAAAAGCAGCTCATCCGCCTCAAAGACAAGTTCCGGCAGCACTCGGCAGATTTCATGATATTTCATGTTTAAAAGCGTATCAACAACCGCATTCCCCGTCCGATAGCGGAATTCCAACCGGTCAAAAGCGTGCCCAAGCTGTTCTAAATATTCCTGCAATTCCCGCTTCTCATCTTCTTCATTTCCTTCATGATCCGCACGCCTGCCGTTCCGGCTGCTCTTTTCTGCGCCGTTATGTTCCCCTCCGCTTTCTTCCATGGTTCCGGCCGCCAGACGCGTAATGACAGAAATTGTATTCTGCATATCGTGTTTCATACTGCGGACACCGGCATAAATATGTTCCATTTCTTCGATCTGACTCTGCAGTCCGCTTATCTGATTCTCCAGTACGATCCGGTCGTTCCTTTCCCTGTTCAGATCCAGCAGCCCCTGAAACACCCGGACACCGTATGGAACAGCCAGCAGCGACAGAAGCAGAATCAATGGAACAATCAGCACGAGCGCCGGATAACGGTCATATAAGATTCTTAGCTGTTCCTGCTCCATGAAGAACATAATGATGCGCAGTAACATACAGATCAGGATGCCGGTAAGCCCCGGCGACAAAAGAAAGAAAAGTTCTTTTCGGTGAATGTCATAGTCTTTCTCCCGAAAACTATGTACAATATGCTTCAAAATAACGGCAGAAAGCAGGATCACAGTCGTTTCCGTCAGAAGAAGGGTCAAATAGCCGCTCAACCAGGCAGTATCGACCAGCCCTTCCGGACTGAGATATCCTTTTTCCAGATATCTTACTGCCAGGGACATTAACAGTTCATACCCTCTCTGCCAGATCGTATAGGAAAGCATACAGCTGACCTCAACCACCGCCAGAAAAGTAACGACGAGAAAAAGGCGCATGTGTCCTGCAGACTTATAGAATCCAACCGTAATCAAAAAAATTATCAGAAAGGAAAATCCCATACCGCAGATGACACGCAGGCTTTCCCGTCCGTAATTCGTATAATCCGGCATTGAGAAAGCATTCCATACTTCCCGCATCCCCACATAGCAGATGATCACGGCCGGTCCCGTCAAGCTTCTTCTGTGCATCCTGCTTTCCAGAAAACAGTTCAGAAAATATTGCAGACAAGCCCCCGCAGCAGCGTAATAAAGCAAGGTCAGTCCATCTTCCAACAGCTTATACACAGATCGTCCCCCCGTCCCGCAGATACCGCATATATACCATGACAAACTCATGATATTTCTCTCTGGCCAGATAAATATCCTCTCCGTTGCACAGTGTAATGGTGTCTCCCGTGTATCCGGTAATCCGGGAAAGGTTCACAAGATATCCCCTGTGACAGCGGTAAAACTGTCCGCCCAGTTCCTTTTCCAGTCCTTTCATCGTCGCATAAGTTTCCAACGTTTCATACAAGGTATGTATAACCGCCTTTCTCTGCCTGCTCTCGATATAAAGAATCTGTGCCTGATCCAGATTGACGCTGCGATTTCTCTGCCGTATGAGCAGCCTGGCGCTCCCCTTATCCGCCAGGCTCTGTCTGTCCGCCTCCCTGATGGCTTTCTCAAATACTTCCGTAAATTTTTCTTCCCGGACAGGCTTTAGAAGATAATGAAAGGCTGCGACGTCAAATGCTTCAAAAACAGCTTCCTTTACGCCGGTCACAAAGATCAGCACCGTCTTCTCTTTCCATTCCCGGAGCCTCTTTGCCGTTTCTATGCCATCCATTCCTTCCATCCGGATATCCAGAAAGACGATTTCATAAAAAATTCCGGCTTTCAGAAGCGCTCCGCCGCTTTCATAGCAGTCAATGGCGTCGATCCGGCCCGCCGCTTTCTGACGCCGGATCAGCTCCTGCAGCTGCGCACAGAGTACCTTTTCATCATCACATATTGCAATTTTCAATAATTCTTACCCCCGGTCAATATTATACTGAATAAATTGTGATTTGTGGGTGAAATGTCACGAAACCCGTCTGAAATGAAATAAATTTCCTGTAGAAAAAGAACAACATCAGCCGCCGCGTGTTCCTCCGGGATATTTTATGTGTGAACCGAGACACCGGCGATACGTTTTACCGCACTCCTCCCGGAACTGACGTTGTCATTTTTATTATACTATTCTTCCCTGCAAATAACAAGACTACTGCCTCGATTCCGGCAGACGCAGGCGCAGAAACCTCTTCGCCAGCTGTTTTAAGTTGAACGGCAGAATCGGGTAAATATAACTTTGTCCGGACAAAGTCCTGTTACAGACAATCGACAGGACAAGAACCAGAATTGCCGCCACATATCCATAAACGCCAAAAAGAGCTGTAAGAATCAGATTTAAAATCCGCATGAACTTTAACGCATATCCGAGTTCATAACTGGACTGTGTATAATTTGCGATCGCCACGAAAGCCATGTAAAGCATAACTTCGGCGTTAAACCATCCACTTTTTACCGAAAATTCACCTAGCACAAGTGCAGCCATAACGCTCAGAGGCGTGCTCAGCATATTCGGTGTATTGATCGCCGCAAGCTTTAAGCCGTCAATTGCCAGCTCCAGCAGCAGAAACTGTGCGATCAGCGGAATATTGCTCTCTTCTTTTAGCAAAATAAAGCGAAAGGATTCCGGTATCCACTCCTGATGCTGCATTAGCAGCAAGAAAGTGGGCGTAATCAGGTACGTTAAAATGCCGATCAGGAATCTGGAGAGCCTCAGATATGTCCCCGTAATCGGTGGAAAATAATAATCGTCTGCCTCTTCCACAATATCGAAAATAGAAGTCGGCACAATCATTGCCGAGGGCGAATTATCCACCAGAATAATGATATCCCCTTCCAGAATCTGCGCCGAAGCCGTATCCGGACGTTCCGTAAATTTGAATTTTGGAAAAGGATTAAACCATTTCCGCTCATAAATACACTCCGCCAGACTCTCCTGATTCATCGTCAGTGCATCCACTTTGATTTCAGAGATCCGCTTCTTGATCTTATTAAGAAACTGATGATCTACCCGATTATCCATATAACAGAGCACAATATCTGTCCGGGAACTTTTTCCCGCGTTCATCATCTCCATACGCAGCTCCGTACTCCGAATCCGCCGCCTGATCAATGCCGTATTGAAAACCACTGTTTCCACAAAACCATCCTTGGACCCCCGGAGCGTCTTGTCCTTCTCCGGCTCCGACACGCCTCTTGCCGGATAGGTTCTGGAATCGATCAGAACACATCTGTCATACCCATCGATAAAGAGTGCGAAAACGCCGGAAAGAATGTTATAAAAGATATCGCTCCATTTATCTTTTAAGTCCACTTCCACATAAGGCGTCGCCCGCTTCGCCATTTCATAGGCGCTCTCCGGCATGTCTTCCGGTTTCAAACCGATAAAATACTGTAGAATCTTCATCATCAGCTCATCTTTGCAGAAACCGTCTATGAAATAAATACAGGCCTGTTTTCCGCCCACATTGATCACTCTGTATACGATATCAAAATTGGTATCCGGTTTTAACCGCTCGGACAGATAACGCATGCTTTCTTCTAAGGAAGGCGTCATGCACTCCTGTCCCGGCGGCACCATATATGCCTCATCAGACAGTGTTCTGTTTTCCTGATTCCGGTTCGTATTTTCCTGATTCTGGTTCGTATTTTGCACAGATAAAAACTCCTTCCGAAACATTTTTATTAGTATGTCCGGGAAGGAGCCGTTTATTCCTGTATGATAATTCTGTTTCTTTATCATTCTTTGTGTTTTTGGCAGTCAGCTTTATGTAATTATTTTTATGCCGCTATCTTGATGTCATTCGTAATTATTTTTATGTTTTTAGCAATTATCTTTATCTTCTGCTTTTCCTCTACTGTCTGCCGGTACTGCCATGTCCGCCTCTGTCCTCATTGTCAAGACTTTCCACCTCTTCGAAGGAAAGCTTCGGTTGGTTTTCCATAATGCGGAACTGACAGATCCTGTCGTTCACATGAATCTGTGTATCGCGCACCGCATAAACCGGCATAAACCACTGATCGTTGTCTCCGCAGTAAGAACAGTCGATAACGCCCTGATGATTGGTCTGAATGACGCCGAAGTTCTTAAAAGTAGAACTTCTCGGCACGACATGGGCTTCATAGCCTTTCGGGAGCTCCATCGCCACACCGAGCGGTATCAGTTTAAATTCACCCTTCTGCAGTGTAACATCTTCAGCGGCCCGCAGATCGATCCAGTCCGATTTACCGTCTATGTAAGTAGATCGGAAGAGCACACGTCTGAACTCCAGTCACCCG
>CALDLG010000178.1 GCA_937910785.1 uncultured Lachnospiraceae bacterium
GCAATCTGCCTTTACAGTTTATTCAGCGCACCTTTTGATGCCTGAACCATAATAGGAAATTCCGACACAGTGTGGAATAATGCCCAAGCATTTTGTTCTGGTGAAATTTTATGATTATATGCATTGTGTTTATATTTATACGAATATTTATATGAATGCAGAAAATGGGTTGACAAATCGTGTTTACGGTCGTAGACTATAGGTTATAGATGTCTACACAAGTAGACGGAGCATATAGGCTGAGGAAAGGACATGTGAATATTTATGGAACAGAAAGTTACGGTTTCCGATGCGGAGCTGGAAATATTAGAGATACTATGGTCGGCGGACCGGCCGCTGAACGCCGGAGAAATACGCGGTGTGCTGAATCAGAGCAGAGACTGGGAGAGAACAACAATTCTGACCTTTATTAACCGTCTGGTAAAGAAGGGTGTAATCAGTCAGGAGAAGCGGGAAGTATATTATTATACGCCATGTATCAGGCGGGAGGAGTATATCAGGGGAGAGACGAAGAGTTTTCTGGAAAAATTTTTTAAGGGGAAATCGTCCAGTCTTGCGGCGGCGCTTGTCAATAGTGAAGCGCTGACCAAAGATGACATTGCAAAGCTGCGAGATTATTTTAATCAACACATATAATGTGAGAAGAATGTCCTGAATACGGGCATTGAGACAAATTATGGAGGCTGGGGGACTATCAGATGTTATCGATGCTTATGAACAAAATCTTTCTGAATATTTTATCTATGTCATTATCCGGGACTTTGGTTGGAATTGTAATTATGATGGTCCATCCGCTTACCGGAAAATTCTTTTCAAAAAGATGGAATTATTATATCTGGCTGCTTGTAGTGATTCGGCTGTTGCTGCCGGCACAGTTGACGATGGCTTTGCCGGGAGGCATACTGATCGATGCGTCGCATATGGGCGTGGAGACGAAAGCGGAGAACGGAGAAGCAGATCTGGCGGATGGGAATCTGATGTATACAGAACCTGCATCGAATCCGGGAACGAATGCGGAGCGGGCATCGGAACAGGAAGCGGGCCGGTCAACGAATCCGGCATTGAATGCGGAGCGGGCATCGGAACAGGAAGCGGGCCGGTCATCGAATCCGGGAATGAATGCGGAACAGACGTTGAAGCAGGAAGCAGGGCAGGTAGCGAATTCGGAACTGAACACAGAGGATAATCGTTCTTTATATGCGGGGATTCTTTTCGGGGCGGAAATTATATGGCTGACCGGACTGATCGCAGCGCTGGGTATCCGGCTGTGGAATTACCGCCGTTTTGTAAGAGCGGTCAGAATGAACGCGGTTTCCATCTCGGACGGACGGATTGTGGTATCTGAACACAGCGTATCTGCAAGGCTTCACATGCGGAAGGCGCCGCCTGTATATGAGAGCGCTTTCGTGTCCGGTCCTGTCACGATCGGGCTGTGGAAGCCGGTTGTCATTCTTCCTGCACCGGAAGAAAGCCCGGATAAGGCGCAGGGAACACAGGCTGGACAAAGTTGTCCGGAGAAGTATCATCTGATCTTCCATCATGAACTTGTTCATGTGGCAAGGCGGGATTTGTGGATTAAGTGGCTGTATCAGATTTTGCTCTGTATTCACTGGTTTAATCCGTTTCTGTATCTGATCGAAAGAAAGATGAGCGCAGACTGTGAACTGGCCTGTGACGAAGCAGTTCTCGCCGGGCTGACGCCGGAGGGCAGAAAAGTTTACGGAAATATTCTGCTGGATATCGCGGAAAGAAACGTACTGGCGCTGGAAAGCGCTTTTACCACAACCTTTATTACCGGAAAATCTGAATTGAAAAGGAGGCTGAATCATGTGTTAACGTTTCGCAAACCTACGGTCATTAAAATGCTTCTGTCCATCTGTGCGATGGCGGGCACGATGTTTCTGACCGCATGTGGAGGCATATATCTGTCCTATGACGGATATGATTGGGAAGAGGAATTATCGAGTAGCGAATCTGACCTGGAAGTAAGCAGCCGGAATAATTTCCAGGGAACTGAAGGGAGGAAGCGGACAGGAGATGCCGGACAGGTTTATGATAATACCGCATTGCTGGCCGGAGCCGATCTGCATGATAGATGGCAGGCCGCAATGTATCGCGGAGGCGGCAATGAGGTAACCATTTCCAGATTTGCGTTAAACGGTTCTGATTCGATCAGAATCGTCTATGCGGAAGTGGACAGGGATATCGAGGTGACTTCCAATTTTGATCTGAAGGACGGCCGGTTTAAGATTGTGCACATTGCGCCCGACGGGGATGTATCGATCATCAATGATACCGGAGAAAAGGGCAGCCGGACGATCACCCTGCGCGCGGGACGAAATGCGATCAAAATGGTGGGGCAGGCTGCCGTGCTGAAAGATGTGGAAATCAGTTTTTCCGGTTTAAAGGAGAGAGATTTCGAGCATATTTATTATTCGGAGGAAGATGAGTATGGCGGACAGATAAAATATCTGATCGAGGACGGAAGCTTAGAAAAAGATAAATTTATGGAAAGCATTTATTATTTAAAAGAAGAGGATATCAGCGAGGGGTTTAACGCACTGCTGAAACAGGGAGAGGACTTCAGCGACAGCGAGATTTATGATATTTTCCTGTACTCGAATGCGGATCGGTCAGGCGAGTACCTTATAGAGGCTATAAACGGTGGGCTGATGGAACCGGTATCTGTGGATGCCCTGTCAGATCTTATGTTTGTGCTGGAGGGAAAGACATTGGCAGAACTGATTGGGCTGCTGCCCCAGGAGGATTTTTTCGAAGCATTGGAGAACGGTATATTTTATCTGAGCGAAGAAGAAATAGAAGAATGCCTGTTTACCTATATCGATGCGGGCGGAAAATTGTCTTATGAGCAGTTCAATAAAATTGGAATGTATCTGAACGAAAGCACAATCCGGAAGCTGGATGAGAGGATGGCGCTGAAAGAATCCGGAGAACCGTAATCATAGAAGCGGGAACCGTAAGAACAGGATTGGATTAGCCAGAGTGGGAACTGAAAATACCTTCCGGACGAATATTGATTGCCCGGAAGGTATTTCAGGTTAAAAGATAAATTTCTCATTGACGAATTTATTCGTCTTGCCAATATGGCGCCTTTCTGTCATAAATATCACAATCAGAGAGAAAGGCATGGTATTGGGGCGTCAGAAAATAAATTCAGGACATCCAGGGATTAAATTCCGAATTTGAATTCAGGACTTAAATTCAGGATTTGAATTCGGAACTTTAATCCGGAACCTTCTGAAAGTGCTGATAATCCTTGCAGGAATTCCAGTTTCCGCCCCAGGTGAAGCCATGTTCCGTAAAGAGCTTATAGCAAAGATCTGACTCATCTATTTTATAAGGAAAATCTTTGCTGCGGTCCACATAGATTTCGCTTCCCGGAGGTGAGATATACGTTTCACCGCTGCCGTTTTTATTGAAAACAACGTACGGATTGTAAAACGGATTGATGTCAATCGCGCATCCGAGCGCATGTTTGGAGAGGCTTGTGGTGCCGTCTACGACCCGGTAATTAAAGCAGGAAGTATTGTTATCGGTGATGGAGGCCGTGTCATCGGCCTGATATTCGTCCACCAGACGGATTTTCTCGATCCGGTATTCGTTTCGATACAGTTCATGGAAGATTTCCACCAGATCATCAGCGATTCCCCGATTACAGATGAGTTCGCCTGTTCGGACTTCGCCGTTAAAATCATAGTAAAGGACGGAAAGGTATCGAAGATCATCATAGGAGACGGCGGGAACGGCATCATCTTCCAGAATATTGATCACGGGTAAAGTAAAAGCCTCGGCTTCCGAAGCGGAGACCGGATAGGAAATTCCGGTGATTCTTGCCTTGATTTCCTCACTCAGAGGCTCGTAATAAAATCCCTCCCGATAGACCGTTCGCTCTGCGGGAATGTCCGGAGCCGTTTTCACTTCTGCAATCGTATTGTCAGGGTTATTTTGAGTCATGGATGTATTTTCTCCATCAACGTTTTCCTTGGTATTATCTATATGTGAGATATCCGTTTCGTATGCGGCGCCTGCCATATCCGGCACGGAGACATCGGTGCGGATTTCTCCGGTTTTCCCTGCAGCGGGGAGTTTTTCCTGCGTCGATCCATCTGCGCTGGAAGACTTCTCGGGTACCTGTCCATCTGCGGCGGAAGACTTCTCCGGTACCTGTCCATCTGCGGCGGAAGACTTCTCCGGTATCTGCCCATCTGCGGCGGAAGATTTTTCCTGCGTCTGTCCATCTGTGGAGGGAGTTTCTTCCTGCGTCTGATTTTCAGCGGCGGCAGCCCGGTTCTTATTGACATAATCGACAATTGTTTCCGAATTCATAAAATTGCGTGACAGGAACCGGCACAGCAGGATCAGCGCGGTCAGAATCAGAAGAGGTTTTAGGAGTTGATTGTTAAATTGCTTTTTCATGGGAAAATCCTTTCGTATCCTGGTCTGTTATGTGGTGTACCACGTCTGTTATGTAGTGTACCACAAAACAGGGCAATGTGATACCTGAAATCAGGACAATATGATACCTGAATGACTTGTAATTCTGTTCAGAATTTAGTAAAATAAGTGAATGACGGCAGTTGATTGTAAACTAATTTGGAAAACAGGATGACAAATGGGAATTATTAAAACGGAAAAATTAGTATTTGAATATATCAGGCGCGATGAGGAAGGCAACGTGGAAGGCATTACCCGTGCCGTAGACGAGGTGGACCTGGACGTGGAACAGGGGGATTTCGTTGCGATTCTCGGCCATAACGGTTCGGGAAAGTCCACACTGGCCAAGCACATCAATGCGATTCTTTATCCGACCGAGGGGACTGTCTGGGTGGACGGGATGGATACGTCACAGGAGAGGAATCTCTGGAATGTGCGGCAGAGCGCCGGTATGGTGTTTCAGAACCCGGATAACCAGATCATTGGACAGGTGGTCGAAGAGGATGTGGGCTTCGGACCGGAAAATATGGGTGTTCCGACGGAAGAAATCTGGGAGAGGGTGGAAGAGAGCCTCAAAGCCGTCGGTATGTACGAATATCGGAAGCATTCTCCGAATAAGCTTTCCGGCGGCCAGAAACAGCGGGTGTCGATTGCGGGCGTGATCGCCATGCATCCGAAATGCATCATTCTGGATGAACCGACTGCGATGTTAGATCCCAATGGCCGTAAGGAGGTTGTGCGCGCGGTGCGCGCGCTGAATATGGCGGAAGGCATTACAGTTGTCCTGATTACTCATTATATGGAAGAAATTATTCATGCCGATAAGGTTTTTGTGATGGATCAGGGAAAGATCGCGATGCAGGGTACGCCGCGGGAGATTTTTTCCCATGTGGAGCGGCTGCAGGAGCTTCGGCTGGATGTTCCGCAGGTGACGTTACTTGCGCGGGAGCTTCAGAAAAAGGGAATCGGCATTCCGGACGGCATTCTGACAACGGAAGAGCTGGTGGGACATCTGGATAAGCTGATAAATAAGAGCGTGGACTGAAGAAAGGACTGGGTACGGGGATGCCTCTGATTTTAGATCATGTGGATTATGTATATGGCGGGGATACGGAACTGGCAGTGCATGCCTTAAAGGATGTCAGTCTTTTAATACCTGACGGACAGTTCATCGGGCTGATCGGGCATACGGGGTCCGGGAAATCGACGCTCGTGCAGCACCTGAACGGTTTGATTAAGCCGACGGGCGGCTCGATCTATTTTAACGGGGAAGATATTCATGATGCGGATTATGACAAAAAGAAGCTTCGAAGCAAGGTCGGTCTTGTTTTTCAGTATCCGGAGCATCAGCTGTTTGAGATCGATGTGTTCAGCGATGTCTGCTTCGGGCCGAAGAATCTCGGACTGCCGAGGCAGGAAGTGGAGCTGCGCGCATATGCCGCGCTGAAACAGGTCGGACTGGAGGACGAATTCTTCTATCAGTCGCCCTTTGATCTGTCCGGCGGGCAGAAAAGAAGAGTCGCGATTGCGGGGGTTCTGGCGATGAAGCCGGATATTCTGATTCTGGACGAACCGACAGCCGGACTCGATCCCAAAGGAAGAGACGAGATTCTGGATCAGATAGCCGGACTGCATGAGGAGACGGGAATTACGGTTATTCTTGTTTCTCACAGTATGGAGGATGTTGCCAAATATGTGCAGCGCATCATCGTCATGAACAGAGGAAGCGTTCTCTATGACGATACGCCCAAAGCGGTGTTCCGGCACTATAAGGAGCTGGAGCAGGTCGGTCTGGCCGCGCCTCAGGTTACTTATATCATGCAGGCGCTGCGTGAAAAGGGGATGCCTGTTAATATGGATGCCACAACGATTCCGGAGGCAAGGGACGAAATTCTGCGCGCGCTTGGACGGGCCTGATGAATAAACGGGTAAATGAGGAAGGTCTGTGTATCAGACGGATAGGAGTAAAGGCAGAGCATGTTACGCGATATAACACTGGGCCAGTATTATCAGGCGGATTCCGTCATTCATAAACTGGACCCGCGGGTAAAGCTGATAGCAACGATTACATTTATTATTTCGCTTTTTATCGTACAAAATATAGCAGGGTATGTGATTGCGGCAATTTTTCTGGCGTGCGCCATCAAATTGTCCAAAGTGCCGTTTCGCTTTATGGTAAAAGGAATGCGCGCGATCGTATTTCTTCTGCTGCTAACGGTGGTATTTAATCTGTTTCTGACGCCTGGGGAAGCGCTTGTATCGGTCTGGAAGCTGACCATCACGAAGGAAGGGCTTCGAACCGCCGTTTTTATGGCGGTCAGACTGACTTTTCTGATCATCGGGTCCTCGGTTATGACGCTGACGACAACGCCCAATAACCTGACGGACGGAATGGAAAAGCTGATGGGGCCGCTCAGGATTCTGAAGGTGCCGGTGCACGAGGTTGCGATGATGATGTCGATTGCGCTTCGGTTTATTCCGGTGCTGTTAGAGGAAACGGACAAAATCATGAAGGCTCAGATTGCGCGGGGGGCGGATTTTGAAAGCGGAAATCTGATCAAAAAAGCGAAAAGTCTGGTGCCGCTGCTTGTACCGCTCTTTATTTCCGCGTTCAGAAGGGCCAATGACCTTGCGATGGCGATGGAGGCGAGATGCTACCGCGGCGGAGAGAACCGGACGAAAATGAAACCTCTTCAATATAAGAGAAGAGACGGGATCGCGTATCTGGTTCTTATCTGTTATCTTGCGGTTTGCATCGGGACGAAGATATGAAAAGGATTATGCTGACAGTAGCTTATGATGGAACGAATTATCATGGCTGGCAGAGACAACCCAACGGAGAGACGATTGAAAGCGTGCTGAACCGCTGCCTTTCCGGGCTTCTCAGGGAAGAGACAGAGGTGATCGGGGCGAGCAGAACGGATTCCGGCGTTCATGCGCTCTGTAATGTCGCCGTTTTCGATACCAGTACGAATATTCCGCCGGAAAAGCTTTCGTACGCGCTGAATGCGAGGCTTCCGGCGGATATTAAGATTCGGGGATCAAGGGAAGTGGATGCGTCGTTTCATCCGAGACACTGCGACAGCCGGAAAACCTATGAATACCGGATCTTTAACGCGGAGTTTCCGATGCCGACCGAAAGACTGTATGCTCATTTCTCCTACACGGCCTATGATGTGGAGCGGATGCGGGAGGCTGCCGGATATTTCGTCGGCACGCATGATTTTAAAAGCTTCTGCAGTGTGGACACACAGGCAGAAAGTACCGTGCGCCTGATTGAGCAGGCCGATGTAAAAAAAACAGGGGACCTGATTGTGTTCCGGGTGGCCGGAAGAGGTTTTCTCTATCATATGGTACGGATTATGGCGGGATGGAGGTCGGAAGAGGAAATCTGGAGCCGCAGGAGATGGAAAGAATTCTGGCCGCCCGGGACCGGAGCGCGGCCGGACCAACGGCTCCGGCCTGCGGGCTGACGTTGACCGGATATGAGTTTCTGTGAGACAGGAGCGGAGCAAAAAGGCTTTGATAAGGAGACGGGAGTGTCAGGGAGATATAAAATACGCTGGTTTGTATATATAATATCGATCGCCGCAGCCATCTGTCTCTGCCTTTTCCTGAACGATGTGCGTCAGGAACCGGAAGAGGCGGAGAGAGAGGAAACGGAAGGAACGCAGGGGCTTTCTGTTCTGGCGTATGCGGCTGACGGTGAAAAATGCTGTGAGATCGTTCCATGGTATGCCGCCGGGGAGGAAGTCTGGCTGCTGTTTCTGCCGGACTGGGCGGCTTCTCTTTCTTTTTCCGAGGATATTCTGCTGAACGGTCAGATGCTGGAAAAGGGGGAGAAGGTAGAGGCCGGAGCAGATAAAAATTATGGAAACATGTCAGCGTTTGAGGTGGACTGCGGCGGAGAGCCGCTTCATATGGAAGCGGTAGAGCTTTCAAGGCTTCCGGCTCTGTTTATCGACACTGCGACAGGGAATCTGGAGAGTTTGAAGCAGGATAAAAAGAACGAAGAGGAGATAATGCTGAGCGCCTTTGATATGACCGGGGAGGGGGAGACAAAGGCTTCCGGGCGGATGCACTGCAGGGGCAATGTCACTTTCGAAATGGCGGAGAAAAAGAGTTACACGCTGGAATTTGCACAGTCTGTCGATTTTTATGGGATGGGAGCCGCCGGAAAGTGGATACTGCTGTCCAACGTTTTTGACAGCACATCGATCAGAAATTATCTTACTTTTTATATGGCGGAGCGGATGAATCTGTATGGAACGCCGGAAGCGCAGTGGGTGGACCTTTTTGCGAACGGTGAGTATCAGGGGATTTATCTGCTGTGCGAGAAAGTGGAAATTGGGGAAGAAAGACTGGATATTCGTGATCAGGACAGAATATCCGCGGAACAAAACGATCTGGAGGCGGTAAAGAAATCCGCCTTTTATGTGATATCGGATAACGGACAGGAGGTTGTCTCAAAGGGCTTTCGGCTGGAAAAGGAACCGGAGGACATCAGCGGGGGATATCTGTTAGAGCTGGAGGCGATGCCGGAGCGGTATGCGGAAGGAAAGAGCGGTTTCATATCGGATCAGGGACAGCGGGTGGTGATCGAGAGCCCGAAATATGCCTCGCCCTCTCAGGTAAGCTATATCAGCGGACTTTATCAGAAACTCGAAGATACTTTATATTCCGGAGATGAGACGCAAAAAGAAGCTTTTCTGGAATATATGGATCTCGATTCCATAACAGGAAAGTATCTGATAGAAGAATTTTCCAAAAATGTCGATGCCTCCATGAGCAGCTGCTTTCTTTATAAACCGGAAGATGCGGTCAGCACGAAACTGTACGCGGGACCGGTCTGGGATTATGACAGGGCCTATGGAAACATGAGCAATCTTGGGGAAGGGCTGGATATGAGAACGCCGGAAGATCTGTATGTGCGGGATGGTTATTACGGCACGCCCTTTTGGCTGTATTTCTGTCTGAATCCCGTTTTTGAGGAGAACGTCAGGAAAGTATATAAGGAAGAGATGCTGCCTTTGATCGAGGAATGCGTTCAGGAGAAAATCCCGCTGTGGGAAGAGCAGATCAGGGCTTCTGTTTATGCGGATCTGAGGCGATGGCCGGATAAAGAGGAAGAAGTCAGAGATTTTCAGGGGCTTTCCTATGAGGAAAAGGTGGACAGGCTGAAGGAATTCATGACTGTGCGCGCTGCCTGGCTGAAACAGGAATGGGGTGTGGACAGTGACGGATGACAGGGAAAAGAAATACCGTCATGAGCAGAAGTATTGCTGTACCAAAGGACAGTTTGAAGTGATTCGAAATACCATAAAAGGCATGATGGGAAAAGATGTGCATGCCAATGGGGACGGAAAATATCAGATCAGAAGTCTCTATTTCGATGATTTGTGGGACAGCTGTTTTCGGGAAAATGAGGACGGAAGCAATCCGAGGGAGAAGTTCCGCATCAGGATTTATGACAGGAGCGCCGGGCGCATCAGTCTGGAACTGAAAAGAAAAGAGAACGGGAAGACGCAGAAGCTGTCCTGCCTGTTAAAGCCGGAAATCTGCGGGGAGATTCTTCGTACCGGAAAAATTCCCTTCGATACACAGGCGTCCCCGCTTTATCGGAAATTCTATGTGGCTGGTCAGGTAAAAGCGCTTGCGCCGAAGGTGATTGTGGAGTATGACAGAACAGTATATGTATATAAGAACGGTAATGTGCGGGTCACCTATGATGAGAATATTTCATCTTCCGCCGATATCGATCAGTTTTTATCGCCAAGGCTTATGAGCCGGCCCATCATGCAGAGCGGGCAGGGAATTTTAGAG
>CALDLG010000179.1 GCA_937910785.1 uncultured Lachnospiraceae bacterium
CCTCTTGGAGATAACGACGGTACGCGGGCGGTAGAAGAGGGCGTGATCGGGAATTTCAGTGACGCTTATTGTCTGATTCTGGATAAGCTGAAAGCCGCTTATCCGGATGCGGAGATCATCTGTTGTACGCTGACTCCGATCGGGGACTGGGGAACGGACACGCCCTTTGTAACATTTGTAAACGGGGAGGGACTGACATCCGGCGATTACAGCAGGCGGATTGAAATCATTGCGGCAGCCAAAGGCTGCCGGCTGATTGATTTCGCGAATTGCGGAATTACGATTGAAAACATGGATCAATATGTTGCCGATGGCGTACATATGAATCCGGAAGGAATGAAGCTGCTTTATGAGGCGGCTTTAAGAACGTTTTCGAAGAAGGAATGAGGCGGTCCTCAAAGTATTTTCGAATTAGCGGGATGCCTCGTGGTATTCCTGTTCCGTATTGACGCTCCAGATATTATCTTTGTTCCTGATGCCTCCTACGATGTTCTTTACGGCTTCAAAGGAGGTCATCATGGAATGGTCGATATTATTGTAGCGGTGCTGTCCGTTCCGGCCGACACAATAAAGATTATCGATGGATTTCAGATAATCTACCAGCGTATCGATTTCTTTATAAGTATCAAAATAGGCCGGATAGGCTTTCTTTACTCTTTCCACATGAGAGTCCATGACATCCTGCGGGCTGTCGATCAATCCCATGCTGACAATTTCATCTACTGCAAATTTTACGAATTTGTCGTCCGGCATCGTCCAGTACCGGTCTCCTTCCGTAACGAAATATTCCAGTCCGATCCATACGGTGTGCTCCAGATCCCGGATCATATAGGGGGACCAGTTATTGTAGATCTGGAAACGGCCAAGCTGTACGGAACGGTCCTGCACATAGACCCAGCAGTCGGGTACGATATTGCTTATGGTCTTTATTTTGGTCTTGTTCTTCAGATTCAGTTTGGGCAGAAGGAGACCTACCGTCATATAATCGCGGTAAGGAAGTCCGGAGGCGATTCTGGCTGGTTCCTTCGGAACATCGTTCATGCCTGCCACGAGGTCTTTTATGGGCATGGAGGAAATAAAAACATCGCCTTCGACGGTAATCTGTTCCCCGCCGGATTCATAGGTCAGGGAGGTGATATGGTTTTGTCCGTCTTTTTTCAGACTGACCACTTTGCTGTTTCTGAGAATTGTTCCTCCAAGTTTCTTAATCTCTTCTGCGGTCACGTCCCAAAGCTGTCCCGGGCCGAGCTTGGGGTAGCTGAACTCTTCGATCAGAGATGTTTCCACTTTACGGTTCTTTTTATTGGGAAGCATTTTGCCGAAAACATCCTTGATGATGGCGGTGATCGACAGTCCCTTCATCCGCTGTGCGCCCCAGTCGGGAGCGATATCGCGGGGATGCCTTCCCCAGAGATTTTCCGTATAGTATTCAAAAAACATGGAATACAGTTTCCGGCCGAAACGGTTGATATAAAGATCTTCCAGCGATTTCTCCTCCCGTTTGTGAAGCAGCGCGGCAAGATAGCTGAAAGCGGACTGCAGTGTGGCGGCAAGTCCCATGTTTTTAAAGGTCTCGAATTTAAACGAGATCGGATAGTCAAAAAACTTTTTATTAAAATAGATGCGGGATACCCGGTGGCGGCGCAGCATTACCCTGTCCACCTTTTCGGGATCAGGGCCTCCCGGTGAAAGCGGCATCTTCCGGTTCAGAACGATATCGTCACGGGTAGGTGAGCCCTGGAGCGGAAGCATCTGATTCCACCATGCGTTGACCTCCGGCACTTTGGAGAAAAAGCGGTGTCCGCCCATATCCATGCGGTTTCCCTTGTAGTTTACCGTTTTGGATATGCCGCCCATATCGCCGCTTTCTTCCAGTACGGTGACCTCATATTCACTGCTTTGCTTTAAAAGTTCATAGGCAGCGGTCAGTCCGGCAGGGCCGGCTCCTATAATATATGCTTTCTTCATAAATATCATGATACCTTTCTTTTGCCATAATAATATATCATAGCACCTTTTGACAGGGATGCCAACTGCTACTTTCTTCAGAAAGTAACCTCTCCGTCATGGGACATCAGAGATACGCTGTGGATGCCGGGAAGGGCGGCCAGTTCTTCGGTTAGCTCTTCCTCTCCGGAAACCCACAGCTCCAGCACCATGTCGAGCTGGTCACCGGTGATGTTACGGGATTTTACTTTATAATATCTGCTGTATTTTTTTACCAGTTCCGTGATCCGGTCCGTCCGGTCTTTTCCTGCCTGTGCGCTGATGACGAGGATCATGGCGGCTCTGGCCATCGGCAGTCTGTCCAGTACGAAAATAAGAAGTGTCAGGATCAGGGAGCCGATAACCGCGATTTCCAGCATGCCGGCGCCGCAGGCGATTCCCACGCTGATAGCCCAGAACAGAAAAACGAGATCCATCGGGTCTTTGATCGCGGTCCGGAAACGCACGATGGACAGGGCGCCTACCATACCGAGGGACAGCACAATGTTGGATTGGACTGTCAGGATGACGATGGAGGTGATAACGGCCAGCGCCGCCAGAGAAATATTGAAGTTTTTGGAGTAGAAGGTTTTGCGTGTGATGACACGGTAAACCAGAAAGATATACAGGGCGGTAATACAGGTAAACAATAAAATCACTGTTACTTCACCGGCTGATACCTCATTCTGCGCAAATGCTTCAAGAAACGAGTTTTTAAAGATGCTTTTGAAATTCATTGATCTGTTCTCCTTTGTTTTCGATGTTTTATCATATCTCAGAGATCACAAGTGATATTTTCTGCAGAGATAGTATTTGGAAAAGGCGGTTCTTTCCAGGTTGGACAGGGAAAGCGCATGGTAAATGTGGTCCGGAAGGTATTCGTCATACTTGACTTCCAGAAGCTGCATGCCGGAGGGAAGGATCAGACGCTGTCCGCTGTCCTTCCGGAAAAAATCTCCGATTCTGGACGAAGATGCGATGTTGCGGTCAAAGGTGACTCTGACATTTCCGTACGGGCAGACATAAGGAGTCCGCTCGTAGCTGACGATAACCTTCGGTTCCATGTGCCTGCACAGCTTTAAGGCCATAAGTTTTCCGGCCAGAGGCGGAAGAGGCTCCGGCGACAGAGGAGTCCGGTTCCGGACGAGTCTGTCATACTGTTCCTTTGTCAGAAGACAGCTCTGTTTATTTATTTTGTCGTTTTTCTTGCGTTTACATTCCAGGCTGATTCTGCTTTGATCGTAATTATAGATGCGGATGCGGTATTTTTCTCTGGGACCGGTGCCGTCCTCGTTCTCGGCAAGACAACTGTCGTCCGCGTCGTCGAAATACAGACTGCGGATCAGGTAGCGGCCGCTGTCATCCGTATGGGGATCTTTTTGCAGGATGCCTTTCAGACGGACTTCCAGCATGGAAAGCTGTGCGTCCGTACACAGATATTTGAATTCATGCCGGTACTTCAAAGTCCGGTCGGGGATTATCTTTTCCACTTTACGATTCCGCTCCTTATTTGAATGTGGCGTATACGGTAATTTCCTGCGCAACGGGTGTCTGTGTTGTCAGGAATTCTTCCGTGCCTTCGATTTTCCAGCCGACAAACTCCATGCCGTCCTGCTCCTCAACAGGAAGCCGTTCGATGCATTCGCCGGAAATTACGGCGATACAGCGGTTTCCGTTTCCATCGGCATCTTTGAAGTGCACCATGCACAGCGGTGCGTTATCGAGCCAGACCTGATCGAGAAAAGCCTTTCGTTCCCGGATAAATTCTTTGACTGCTTCTGCGTGGCGCTTATAATTATCGGCAGAAAAAGGAATGTTCAGATTTTCGTCCAGCGTTCGGTAGACGTGGCCGAAACGCGCCTGATCGAGAATGGCGGAGGCTTCAATCTGCGCCAGATACTCGTCGGCTTTTGACTCTGACATCTCTGTCAGATAATCCGAAAATTTTTCCCGGTATTCCTTTTTGACCATTTCTATGAAATCCTCATGCTGATACAGGTAATAAAACCAGCTCGTGTAATCCGCGTGCAGCGTCAGAAAAGCCAGATCGCACGTGTTTTTATTATAGCCGCTGGCGTTGCCGTATCCCTTGTCGTAATCCCATACCGGACCGCCGTAGACTTTTGTGTCAAGGGAATCCTGCGGCTTATAGAAATAAGAGCTGGTACTGCCGCCGCCGTTGTTGCGCGTGATTTCTTCCACCAGATATTTGTCCGCCCAGGACTGCAGGTCGATATATTCCGTATAGTATTTGCCGGTTGTCTGGTTGCGGCCGTCTTCAGCCATAATGGCGTCCTCGATTTCCTGCATCCGGCCGCGGATATAGAGGATTTCCGCTTCGGACGCATGGCCCGGATTTTTCAGCGCAAAATGCTCTCCGGTATCGGTAATGAAACCGCTTGTCACTTCGTCGAATTTCTCGCCGTAATCGTGCTCAATCAGATAACCGCCCGTAATGTCTTCGGGGTTGTGGGCAAGCCGGGTGCCTTTGCCCTTTTGGTCATCCAGAACAAAGGTGTCCGCATAGTCCAGCTTCTGTCCGTTCAAAGCCCGGTTCTGCATTTCCAGATCCGCGATTTCCAGACGGTTTTCACCGATTTCCACCTTTTCACACAGCTGATACATTCCGGCATAGCAGCCGTTAAAATAGACATCGATATATGTCGATTCGGGACTTCCCGGCATTTCCGCCTGCAGAGCCATTTCATAAGTCAGTTTATTTCTGATATAGGCCGGATCATACACATTGCATAACAGTATCCAGGTATCCGATTCTCCCATTCCCATGAAATCCGCCGGCGCTTTCAGATTCAGCTGATAAGATTTTTTCTCATAGGTGAAGGTCTGATTTCCTCTTCCCGAAATGCTTTTCAAATCGTCCGCCCAGAGGAGGTCTCCCTGTGCGCTCAGAAACTCGGCGAACGCTTTTTCTTTATAAGTCTTATCCGCATCGAGCTTCTCCATGCTTCCGGTTCTGGTAGACACATACATGACCGGCAGACCGGAGGATTGTAAGAAGGTGACATCCCGGCTGCCGATTTCTTTTCCGGAAGCGTTGTAGACATGCATCCGGTAGGGGATTCCCGCCTCAAAATCACAGACCCTGTATTCTCCGCCTTCTACCGTGATCGTTTCCCTGTCACTGACAAACGCTACCCGCTCTGCCTCCGCTTCCACGCCGAGCCGCGTCAGGTCCGCACAGGAGGGAAGAAAAACATAACTCATGCTTTCCGGATTGTCCGGATTATCATTATAGCATTTGATCTGTCGGTTTCCTGTATAAGTAAAAGTGACACTGCTGTCAATCATATTTTTCCTGACCAGATTATACAGCTTCATATCCGCAAACAGCCCTGGCAGAAAAAACAGCGGAATGGCGGCGGCCAGAAGGAGGAACAGCCATCTCAGTTTTTTCAGTGTTTCGTTTTTTATTATGATATACATACTAAAAAGTATATTCGCATTTGTCATATTTTTCAACAGATTCTTATACAATAGGGTTCAGGTGTGAAAAGGTGCGTTAAATAAACTGTAAAGGCAGATTGTGCAAAATATTCCCGTCGCTGTCTTGCGCAGGAATATGAGATCTTCTTAATATTCCGTTCAGGACTCAGCAATTTCGGGACATGGAAGTCCCGAAATTGCTGAGTCCTGAACGGATGGCGAGTATCGGGCGGTTGCGTCCGCATATCATAACGTTGGCAGAATATTTAGAAAATCCATTTTCCGAAGTCAGACGCAAGGGAATATTTTGCGTAATCTGCCAATAAGAGTTTTATATCGCATCTTTTGACACCTGAACCATAACAGGAAATTCCGCCAAAGAGTGGGGCTGTTTTTCCTCCCGGCTGGACATTTCCTTTATTTTGCGGTAAACTAAGCTATCAGGGAAATGGAAAGGCGGGATGATTTATGACACAGATGATCAGTTTAATTTTCTGGCTTTTAGCGGTCCCGTTCAGCATCGGACAGATACCGGTTCATTTTATGGCGGGAAGAAGTCAGTCGGATTCCAGAAGGAATCCCGGCATTACACTGCTTGCAGGCTATCTTCTCATGTGGGCGGTTTTCGAAGTGATTACCGTTCCGGCGGTTGTTCTGATTCAATATGATAATTTCCTGTTTGTACAAAGATGGTTTATGGCAGCCGCGCTTCTGCTGTCCGCGGCGGGTATTTTATTATGGTATCTGCGGGAAAAGGAGCGTCGGGAGACGGTCCGTCCGGTTTTTCTTTCGGAGCTTCGAACGTCCGGAAGGAGTCCCGGGGTGAAAGCGGAGTGGCTGATTTTTCTGGCGCTTCTTGCTTTTCAGCTTTATATGTCGGTGACGAGGGCATCCTTTGACGGCGATGATGCCTATTATGTGGTGCAGTCCCTGATGGCGCAGCAAAACGGCGGAATGTACAAAAATCTCCCCTATACCGGAAGGTCATCGCCGCTGGACGTCAGACATGCTCTGGCGGTTTTTCCGATGTGGATTGCATTCGTGGCGGTAAAAGCGCAGATTCATGCCACGATCGTGTCTCATGTCGTCATGCCGCTTGTACTGATACCGCTTTCCTACCTTGTTTATTATGAAATCGCGAAAGAGCTTTTTGCTCCGCACAGAGAAAAGATTCCCGTTTTTATGATTATGATGGGAATGTTTCAGATGTTCGGCAATGTTTCAATTTATACAAATGAGACCTTTTTCCTGACGAGAACCTGGCAGGGGAAGGCTGTGGCGGGCAGCTTCGTGATACCGATGCTGTTTCTGCTGCTATTGTGGCTTTATCATGGGGAAAAAGAGGATAGTAAGGGGCGTGCGGGGCTTTGGATTATGCTGGTATGTCTGAATATGACAGCCGGTATCTGCAGCTCCATTGCCGTTTTCCTGCTGGCGATTCTGCTGGCGGTTACGGCGTTTTGTCTGATGATTGTGAAGTGGGATCTTAAAATTCCGGTAAGGCTTGGGTTTACCTGTATTCCGAATGCGCTTTATGTGCTGCTGTATTTAATGTTGAAATGATAGGGGCATAATATATGTGGGGAATTTTTTTGGAAAGCGTCGTTATTTTTCAGAATTACGTCGGGCTGCATCAGAACAGATTTCTGTTTGTTATTTACCTTTTTTTTCTGCTTTATTTGTGGCTGAAGGAGAAAGACCGGAGTCTGCGCGCTATTTTTGTCTATGCGCCGACGATTCTGCTGTTCTGTTTTTTCTGTCCGCTGTTTCGTAAGGCCTTTGTAGGGCTTCTGGATGACGGTGAAACCTACTACCGGCTGCTCTGGCTGCTGCAGATGAGCCTCGTCAGCGCCTATGGCGCGGTTAAGATGTGCGGCAGATACAGAAAAACAGCGCTGGTTATTATGTGCATAGCCATTGCGGCCTGCGGCAGCCTGGTATACAGGAGCGAGCATATTACAAAAGCGCAGAATCTATATCATCTGCCGGAAGAGGCAGTCGAAGTGGCCGGCCTGATCGATCCGGAGGAAGGTCGTGTTATGGCGCTTGTTCCCGCCGATCTGATCTATTATATCCGGCAGTATTCCACGAGAATCAACATGCCGTATGGCCGGGAGATGTTGATCGCGAGATGGGATTATTATAACGATATGTATGAGGCGATGGAAGAGGCGGAAATCATCCGGACGGCTTCCTTCGTGGAGCTGACGAGGACCTACGGCTGCCATTATGTGGTTCTGAAAAAAGACAGGGAGCTGCAGGAGCCTCTTACGGATTATGGTTTTGAACTGTATGCGCAGACGGATACCTATCTGATCTATCGGGATACGCAGATCGATATGCAGTAACGGGAGGAGAAAAGATACCAAATGCTATTTAATTCTTATCTGTTTATCTTTCTATTTTTTCCGCTGTGCCTGTTTGGCTATTATAGTTTGCTGTACCGGAAAAAAAAGCGGGCGGCACAGTTTTTTCTGCTTGCCATGTCCTTCTGGTTCTATGGTTATTTTCAGATAAATTATCTTCTGATTATGGTGGGAAGTATCGTTGTGAATTACTGCTTTCACAGGCTGCTGTCAAAGAAAGCATCGGTAACGGTACTTTTTTCCGCACTGGCTTTCAATCTCGGAATCCTTTTTTATTTTAAATATTATGATTTCTTCGTGGCGAATATCAATGCGGTATTCGGCACTTCCTTTTTGCTGCGGCGTGTACTTTTGCCGCTCGGAATCAGTTTTTTTACGTTTCAGCAGATCGGATTTATTGTGGATACCTACAGAGGAGAGGCAAAGGACTGCGATCCGCTGTCCTATGCGCTGTTTGTCGCTTTCTTCCCGCAGCTGACCGCCGGACCGATTGTGACCTGGAAGGAAATGCTGCCTCAGTTTCAGAGAATAACGGAACGGAATACGGACTGGGAAAAGATTGCGGAGGGGTATGCGCTGTTTGTCCTGGGACTTTTTAAAAAGGTGATTCTGGCGGATACGCTCGGCATGGGCGTGGATTACGGATATGCGAATATCGGACTGCTTGGCCGGATGGATGCGGTGGTGGTCATAACAGCTTATTCGCTGCAGCTTTATTTTGATTTCAGCGGCTACTGCGATATGGCGAGGGGGATTGGAAGGATGCTGGGCATCGAGATTCCCGTCAATTTCAATTCGCCTTATCAGGCGGTTAATATCGTGGATTTCTGGAAGCGGTGGCATATTACCCTGAACCGCTTTTTTACGGCCTATGTTTATATACCGCTTGGCGGAAACCGCAGGGGGAAAGGGAGAATGTACTTAAACTTCCTGATCGTCTTCTTTTTAAGCGGTATCTGGCATGGAGCCGGGTGGAATTTTATCGTGTGGGGCATGCTGCATGGGGTGCTGTATGTGCTGACAAGATGGTATCTGGAGAAAAAGCCGGCGAAGGAACTGCCGCGGGAGAAGAGAACGCACGGAAATCTAATGATGACACTGGTGTCAAGAATCGCCCTGTTTTTGTATGTCAGCGCCGCCTGGGTTTATTTCCGGGCAGCGGACACCGCACAGGCAGGACGGATGCTGGTGACGGCGTTTCGGGGTGAGGCGCGGAAGATTTCTTTTGATCTGGCGGAGTGTTTTCAGCTGGACGAGCTGTGGTATGTATGCAAGGTGCTCCGTCTGGACAGATTTTCCTGGGGAAGATATCTGCCGATGGTTTTCCTGCTGGCCGCCGGAATCGGGCTGGCGATGTTTGGCCGCAATGCGGCGCATCTTGCGGGCAGGATGAAAGGAAAAACGCTTTCCGCAGTGTTCCTTGCCGTCATTTTGGTGTGGTGCGTTCTTTCCTTTTCACAGGTCAGCGCCTTTTTATATTTTAACTTCTGAAAAAGCTTCCGGGCATGGGTTACGGGAAAGGAGCATGGTTATTAAAATGAATTCTTTTAAAAAATTTACGGCCGTCAGCCTGACTGTAGCGGCGCTGCTCCTTGTGGGAGTCATGGCGTTAGTCATTTATATTGATCCTTTTTTCCACTATCACGCGCCGCTTGAAGATTTTCCTTATCTTGTGGATAATCAGCTGAGCCAGAATCCGGGCATGGCGGAGCATATGCAGTATGACAGCGTGATTCTGGGTTCTTCCATGACGGTTAATTTCGATACGAACTGGTTTCGGGAAGAACTGGGGCTCCGGACAGTGAAGCTGAATTACAGCGGTGCCTATCCGAAGGATCAGTCGAACATCATGAAGCTGATTTTTGAAAGCGATAATCAGGTCAGGGCGGTATTCCTCGGCATCGATGTCATGACCTATACGGGCGGCGTGGAAGAGACTAAATATCCGATTCCGGAATATCTTTATGATGATAATTATTTCAATGATATCCGGTATCTGCTGAATAAGGATGTGGTCCTGAACTATATTTTCAGGCAGATCGTGGACCCTGACAGAACGGATCTTGCGACGGTTTATCAGAGCTGGTGGACGGATGAATATTATAATATACAATGGGTTATGCATAACTATGAACAGCCGGAGCGGGTGGCGGAGGAAACGCCGGAGGACGCCTATCTGGAGAGCGTGGAACGAAATCTGACGGAGAATATCTGCCCGTATATTGAACAGAATCCGGATACGGTCTTTTATATTTTTTTTCCTCCTTACAGTATTTTGTACTGGAATGATGTAATCTGCGAGAATCATCTGGAAGCGACGATGAAAGAATATGAGTATATCGCAGAGAGGCTGCTTTCTTATGAAAATGTGCGGATTTTCTATTTCCCGAATCAGGAATGGATCGTGACGGATCTGAATAATTATGCGGATTACAGCCATTATCACAAGGACATTAACCACTATATGACCCAATGTTTTGCGGATGGAAGCTGTGAGATCACATCGGCGGCAAAAATGAAGCAGGCGCTCGATGAAATGCGCCTGCTCATAGAACGGTTTGATTTTGAAGAACTGTTTTCCGTCGAATATTGATGAAAGACCGCTACTTGTCCGTATTTTCCGATTCCGGAGGCAGGATGCAGTCTACGAAACGTTTGGCAAGCAGTTTATGTCCGGCATCATTGAAGTGAATGTAATCCGTCATATACTCCAGATAGTTATCTTCATTTACGGAACCGTAGAAATTATCGATCCAGGAAACGCCGCAGTCGCTCGCAACATCCAGTTCCTTCTGGAGGTAATGGCTGAGCGTGCCGTTGCCCAGATTGGTCCGGTCGCCGTTCTCAAAGTTGCCGTCCTCATTGATGTTATGACAGAAGGTATGTGACATAACCACGATCCGGATGAACGGATAGGTCTCCTGAATCTGTGTGATGGCGGAACGCAGGGCGCCGGTGTAGGCGACGATGGAATACGGGTCGTTGGGGTCGTCACAGGGCCTTTTCTTGATATAGTCTATGGCATCATACATGATGCAGATGATGTCCACGCTGTTCATGTCGAGCTCCTGCAGCATCTCCACCGTCGGAACGAAGGCGGGATCATAGCTGCAATATGCGGCGGCAAGAATCCGGTCGAAATCCCTTGTGCAGATTCCTTCGGCCAGATAAGACAGACTGAAGGCATCCATCCAGTAACCATCATTGTAGATCATCTGGGAAGCGCTTACTGTTGTGTCCGTAAAGGAACCATTATAGACCACTGCGCCGGACTGGGCTGCGATCTGGTTTGCAAGTCCCGCTTCCGAATCTCTGTTCAGGGAAAAGGGATCGTTTCCGAGACAGAGAATTGTGGTAACGCCATCGTCCTCATGGCCTTCCAGTTTTTCCGGTGCGAGAGGAATGATGCTGTCTAACACCTCGATATCGAATTCGGTCGTCTGAAAGTTCGGATCGTAGTCGGACGGAACACCTTTATTCCATTTGTAAAGCTTGTATGCGATGACGATAAAGAGGACTGCAATTATGGATAAAAGGATCATGTGCAGGTTTATTTTAAACTGCGGTTTTTTTGTTTTTTTGGCGCTGTCGCCCTTCGGTGTTTTTTCTTTCTGCGCCGGAGCGGCCGTGCCGGATGCTTCTTCCGGTTTCGTATCGGTTGCTTCCTGAGGTTCCGCGTTGGGAACGGGTGTGTTTTTTTCGGTATCCTGATTCATTTTTCGTAACCATGCCTTTCTTTTTGCCGCGGCGTCTGCTTTTGATGGGACCCCGCGCCTGCGGGACAGATCCACGACTGGAAATTACAGCTGAAGTATTAGCTGTCTGCTATATTTTACTATGAACAGGGATAAAAATCTATGCGTTCACAAAATTTTAAGAAATTCATAAAAAAATTCCGCAAAGAGGCGACGGGGCCGAAGCGGCATCCTGTTCCCGCAGCGGTCCTTGAAAAGCGCCGGCACTTAATGAAAAAGGCGCTTTGCGGCTTTTGAATTTAGTACCGCTGCTGCTTTTCACGGAGTGAAAGCGTGCCTCCGCGGGAACAGGATGCCGTTTCGGCTCCGTCAGGAGACAGGCTTCGGCCCCGTCTCATTTTAGCATAGCAAAAAAGCACCGCCGCCGGCAGTGCCCTTTGCATGTGCTATCATTGTTAAATAGCGGTAACCGCGTTGCTCATTATTGATTCACCCGATATGGTATAGGTGATGATTGCAGCCGGAGGGGCCGGGACCGGAGGCGATTGCTTGAGCTGTTCTTTGTACCGCTTGCTGTATTTATACATACGGTAAGTAGTGCTTAAATGCTGCAGCTCCACGTCATCCTCCAGACGGTTCAGGAAAAGCTCCCTTGAGTCTCTGTCCATGGAAACATAATCCATATAAGAGATTTTCAGCTCCTTGATGCTGCCATTACAGTTTGGGCATAAAGGCTTGTGCCCATTGAGCATATGGACGTGATGGCAACGCTTACAATAGTGCATGTACATCATGAAAAATTCCCCTTTTCTCAGTTGATAATGTTGAAATTGTAATGTTGCACTTATATTGTGTCAGTTTCAGGGGGGAAAGTCAAGCGGATTGGGGCAGAAAATGACGGAATATCGGTGTTAAATATCGCGCGGAAGGATTGCGGAGCATATTTTTATTTGATATGATATCTTTAAAATTGCGGATATTTTCTGAGGAGGTCAAAGTGAAAACGACAGGAGAACGGAATCCGGAAATCAATCTTTTAAAATTTATTGCGCTTGTATTCATTCTGTTGATTCATAAAAAGCTGCCGGGAATTTCCGGAATTCTGGTACGGGGCGTTGCGGCAGCGTCGGTTCCGGTGTTTTTTATGATCTCAGGATATTACAGTTACGATGTTCCGTCAGAGAAAATTGGAAAGAGGGCCAGGAGAATTCTGGCGTTGATGCTCATAGCCAATCTGCTGTATCTGATCTGGGATATCTGTGTGGAACTGCTGTCGGGAAATCCTTTGCGGCCGTGGATTGTGCAGAACTGCAGCCCGAAACGTTTTCTTATTTTCCTGTTGACGAATGAATCGCCCTTCCGGGGCCATCTGTGGTTTCTGGGGGCGCTGCTTTATGCCTATCTGTTTTTGTTTCCGGTAAGAAAGCTGATGGAATGTAAGACCGGAAAGACAGGAGCGTTTTTGCGGAAAAATCATGTGCACCTTTTTTTCTGGCTGTCGGTTTTTCTGTTTGCGCTGAATCTGGCAGGAGGAGAATTGCTGACGATATATGGGAAAAATATACAGATACCATATATCAGAAACTGGCTGTTTACCGGAATCCCGTCCTTTGCGGCCGCCTACTGCATTCATGCCCGTGAAGAGCAGCTTTTGCAATATACAGGAAAAAGGGGGATGTGCCTCATATTGGCCGTAGCGTTTGTGCTGAATCTGGCAGAGGTATTCTATGCGCCGGCCTGTGAATTTTATGTGACGACCTTAGGGACCGCGTCTGCAGCCTTTATGCTTACGATTGTCTGCCGGGGAGAGTGTCGGAGCAGGATTTTATGCTTCCTTGGAAAAGCGGCGGACAAATACGGATTATGGGTTTACATTCTTCAGATTATAGTGATAAAGAATCTGGAGTGGTTTTGTAAGGAATACGGAATTGAAGAAAACCCTGCGGTACAGTATTTCAGTCCGGTTTTTGTCTTTTTCGTGACTTTTCTTCTGGCTCTTATTCCGGTGCGGATACAATATTTTGTAAAGGCGGGAAAGCGGAATCCTTGCTGAAAATCAGATGTTGTGATATAATAAATCCAAATTGTTAAAAAACGAAAGGTTTACATAAACATATGAAGAAAAATCAGAAGAGAAAGGCATCCGCTCATGCGGCCGAAAGGAACAACAGAAGCGTCAGCGATGATACACTGGAATTTCTGAGTCTGGATGATGAGACCATTGAGGCATATAATCAGAAAATGCGCACTGTGTCTTCGAAGAAGAGCGGGCCGCTCCGGGAGAAGAGCGCCGGACGGAAAAAGCCGGAATTCTATGAGGCGGATGAGGGTGACGAGACAGAAGAGCTTTATGATTTCAGGGCGGATGGCGGTGAGCCGGACGACGATGAGTATTATGCGTCGGGCGATGCTGACGACGATGGGTATTATGAGTCGGAGGAAGCCGAAGACGATGGGTATTATGAGTCGGAGGAAGCCGAAGACGATGCGTATTATGAGGCGGACGACGCCGAAGATGATGGGTATTATGAGGCGGACGACGCCGAAGATGATGGGTATTATGAAGCGGACGACGCCGAAGATGACCGGTATTATGAAGCGGATGAAGTGGAAGACGACGGATACTATGAGGCGTATGAAGATGACGATGCGTATTATGAATCGTATGAAGACGATGACGCGTATTATGGGATGGAAGAGGATGATGAGTATTACGGCATAGAAGATGACGAATATTATGAGACAGACGATGACGATGATGACGACGATGAAAATTTCTTTACCCGGCTGGGAGACGCCATCGCCAATATGAGCGCGGCGGATCACATGGTAGCGATGTTTGGTATTTTTATTTTGATCGCGGCAGTCGCCACCGGCGTGATTTTTTTCAGCGCAAGGACAGTGTCCGAACAGGTGGAAGCCTTTGCGGAAATCGGGTCGGAGATCGAAAATATCAGGATGATCGGCGAGAGCGGGTTGACGGCCGTCGCGGAAGCGGAGGCATCCAGAGCGCTGCAGGGCGGCGAATCCGAAGCGGAAGACACAGAAGAAGCGCAGGAAGAGGAAAATACACAGGCGCAGACGATAGAGGTGGGCATTAATCTGGCGTCTATTCAGTCAGATCTCAAAATTAAATTCGTCAATAAGGAGACCAATAAGCTGATCGGCGGCGTGCCCTTCGAGGTTCAGATTACCGGTAATACGACGCTCAGCCTCAGGGACGAGGATGAAGACGGTATTATTTATCAGACAGGCATCGGGGCGGGGACTTATACGGTGCAGGTAATGCCTCTGGAGGGAGAAGAATTTGACAAATACCGTTTTCCGGCACAGGGAGAGACGGTAAAAGTCACGGATACAATCAATTATAAAAAAGTTGAAGTGGCGGATGAGATCAAGACGGAAGCCGAGGTAAATGTGGCGGCGGAGGATACCGCCCAGCAGAATACCGTAGAGTCTGCATTGACGGATACCGTCGAATGGGTGGAATCGACGAAGACGGAGAAAAATGCCGACGGCAATTATGAAGAGATTAAAAGGGCGGATATTCCGGACCCGATGACGCTCGCAATGGCGGACGGATTTATGAAGCTTGTAAATGACAGGGCACTGCAGCCGGCTGCGGTGCCTGCGAGTATGGATATGGCGACCGGTTCGGCGGTCAGGACCGTAACAGATGAAACGATCGGAAGTGACACGACGACGAGCGACGGGACAACGGGAAGCGACACGACGACAAGCAGTGGGACGACCGGAAGTGACACGACGACGAGCGGAGGAACGACGGGAAGCGACACGACGACGAGCGGAGGAACGACGGGAAGCGACACGATGACAAGCAGTGGAACGACGGGAAGCGACACGACGACAAGCAGTGGAACGACGGGAAGCGACACGACAACCAGTACGGGTTCTACCGGTACCGGAACGCCGGGAACCGGTACTACAAGCAGCTCGACGACAACCAATACGCCGCCTCCGGCCGCTATGACGGATGCGGATAAGCTGAATGCACTGGCGCCGCAGCTGAATACCAAAACTCTTTCGCTGACGAAGGGAGAAAGCGCCACGCTTTCCGTTCAGGTAAAGGGAAACGAGGCCTATATCGTAGAATGGAGCAGTAACTCATCGGCCGTCAGCGTGACGAATGGTACGGTTAAGGGACTGGCCGCCGGAACTGCGGCGGTAACGGCTACGGTCAGGGTGGGAACCGCTTCTGTTCCCCTGAACTGTACGGTGACCGTAAAGGAGGCCGCCGTAAAATATACGGAGGTGAAAATA
This sequence comes from uncultured Lachnospiraceae bacterium, assembly GCA_937910785.1. GTDB lineage: Bacteria > Bacillota > Clostridia > Lachnospirales > Lachnospiraceae > UBA3282. The sequence continues at coordinate 15,773 of CALDLG010000179.1, forward strand.
GAAGGAGATTCCAAAATACGGGCCGGAGGCACCGGCTCCGTCAAAGGAAAGACGACGCCGGAGGGCGGCGTTATTACCTGGTCGAGCGATAATACCAATGTTCTTACGATAGACAAAGATGGGAAAATAACAGGCGTGATGGAAGGGACGGCAACCGTTACCGGTGTCTGCGGGGATGCGAAGGGCACATGGAAGGTTACCGTTACCAAGAACTATGCGGGAGATACGACAACCAAATTAAAGGACAAAAACGGCAATCAGATCTACAGGAAGAACGGTGACGGGCAGTATGTGGAAGCCGTTTATGCAGATTATTATAATGACCACAGGCTGTATCTGAGAAAGGTCAATGCGGACTGCTTTTACACCGGATGGCAGACGATTGACGGTTATACCTATTTTTTTGATAAAAATGGAAATTATGTAACTGGAGAACAGATTATTCAGGGCGCCAGATATTCCTTTGACAGTCAGGGAAGAATCTCTTCCGGTTCCGGTTCGCTCGGCATCGACGTATCCAAATGGAACGGGTCCATCGACTGGAATGCGGTTAAAAACTCAGGCGTTTCCTATGTGATTATCCGATGCGGCTATCGCGGTTCCTCTACGGGAGCCCTGATAGAAGATCCGAAATTCACGGCCAATATCAAAGGGGCCAAAGCGGCGGGACTGAAAGTGGGCGTATATTTCTTCAGTCAGGCGGTCAATGAGGTGGAAGCCGTTGAGGAGGCTTCGATGGCCCTGAATCTGGTGA
>CALDLG010000180.1 GCA_937910785.1 uncultured Lachnospiraceae bacterium
ATTTTGCAACGTTTGCACGAGCGCCGAAGAACTGCATTTCCTTACCGATTACCATGGAGGATACACAGCATGCGATACCGTAGTCATCACCATGCGTTACTCTCATCAGGTCATCGTTCTCATACTGGATGGAAGAAGTCTGGATAGACATCTTAGCACAGTATTTCTTCCAGTTTTCAGGAAGTCTTGTGGACCAGAGAACTGTCAGGTTCGGTTCCGGAGAAGGACCTAAGTTCGTCAATGTGTGCAGATAACGGAAGCTCATCTTGCTTACTAACGGACGTCCGTCAACGCCGACACCGCCGAGGGATTCTGTTACCCATACCGGATCGCCTGCGAAAATCTGATTGTATTCAGGTGTACGCGCGAATTTGATCAGACGCAGCTTCATGATGAAGTGGTCAACAAATTCCTGAATTTCTTCTTCTGTAAAGGTTCCGTTTGCAAGGTCTCTTTCCGCATAGCAGTCAAGGAATGTAGAAGTACGTCCAAGAGACATTGCAGCGCCGTTCTGCTCTTTTACGGCACACAGATAACCGAAGTAGGTTGCCTGAATTGCTTCCTGTACGTTGGTAGCGGGTTTGGAAATATCGCATCCATAGGAAGCTGCCATTTCCTTCATCAGTTTCAGAGCTGTCATCTGCTCGGAAAGCTCCTCACGAAGACGGATAACGTCATCTGTCATAACACGGCCCGTGGAATCCTTCTGAGCCTGTTTGTCTTCGATCAGGTAATCGATACCGTACAGAGCGACACGTCTGTAATCGCCGATGATACGTCCACGTCCATAAGCATCCGGAAGACCCGTAATGATATGGGAAGAACGGCATGCACGCATTTCAGCGTTATAAGCGTCGAAGCAGCCTGCATTGTGTGTTTTTCTGTGTGTTGAGAAAAATTCGCTGATCTCCGGATCAACCTCGTAACCGTTGTCGGAGCAAGCCTTTTCAGCCATTCTGATACCGCCGTAAGGCTGTAAGGAACGTTTGAACGGTTTGTCAGTCTGGAAGCCTACGATTTTCTCTTTGCTCTTGTCCAGATAGCCCGGTCCGTGAGAGGTAATGGTGGAGATAACCTTCGTATCCATATCCAGTACGCCGCCTGCTTCACGTTCCTGTTTCTGTAAATCAAGAACCTGTGCCCATAAGTCTTTTGTGTTCTGTGTAGGAGCAGCTAAGAAGGAATCGTCGCCTTCATAGAGGTGATAGTTTTTCTGAATGAAGTCGCGTACATTTACTTCATTCTCCCATTTGCCGCCTACAAAATCTTTCCATTCTGGTCTCATTTTGAAATAGCCTCCTGTTTTTATATTTTGTTTGATATATTCAGCATATTTTATGGGGAAATATGCCTGAAAATATGCTTATCCTGTAAACTCATTATATGTTAAAGAAGGAAGTTACGTCAAGTCGGGCAGTGTACTTTTTTGCATACATAATGTAAATTTTTATGTAAATTTTTGTGAAATTTGTATGGGAAGCAAAAAAGAAAATTTCTGGCGAGGTGTTATCGCAGTAGACGGGTAACAGCTCACCACCCATGCAGGATTATGTTGAAAATTAAAAAGTTGTAAACTGTAATCAGGTTATGTATAATAATTGCAGAATATTGCTGAAAAGGATATATGTACAGAGACAACATTTTATAGACAGTAATTCTGATATCATGATATTGATGGAATTGAGGAGAGTGACTTAATGATAAGTAATCTGTTTCTGGCAGCTGCCATAGTGATATGGGGATATGTACTAAAAAATAAATTAAGAACAAAAGAAAGTTTTGGCCCTGTTTTGAGTATTGCGGTCAGTATGGCTGTATTGGAAATAGGTGGGGCGTTCGGGATATTGTGGCCGGTTGCAAATATTTACTGTGCCGCAGTCTGTATTTATTCCATTGTCTATATTGCCAGAACGAGGAATAAAGCAGATATGAAAGCCTATTTTTTTAATCCGGCTGTCGTTGGTTTTTTGTTCGCAGTTTTATTTTATATGATATGGTCTTTTGGAAAAACACTTTTCTACACGGGTCTGGATTCTTTTTTACACTGGGGAATGTTTTCCAAAGCTGTATTTTACAATCATAACTTTGATATCTGGAATAACGGGTTATCTGTAAATCATAAAGTATATCCTCATGGTATGGCAGCGTGGTATTCCTTATTTGCTTTGGGAAAGAGCGTTTATTCGGAACGGGATGTTATGTTGAGCATCAACGCTCTTTTATTTGCGTCCGGCTGCCCAATCGTGGATATCGCCGTATGCAGAATAAGGAAACTCCTTCCGGACAAAAAAATTTATTTTCCGATAGTTTATCTTGTATCCGTAGTAAGCGTTGCGGGTTTTTTGTGGTTCTGGAAATTTAAGGGAGCGGAAGCGTATATATCCGGTTATATGGATGTGCCGCTTGGCGTTGCATTTATGGCGGCTCTTTGCCTGGCGGTAACAGATAGCGCGGATTATTATTACAAAGCACTGGGAGTTTCCCTGTTATCAGCCATGCTGGTTATGATTAAGCCAAGTGGTATTATTTTTGTCGTCGCCGTTTGTCTGGTTTATCTGGCGAATGAATATACGGACAAGGATTTTCATACGGCATCCGGTATGACAGGGAAATTATTCAGAGGGGGAATGCTGGTTGTATCGGTTCCGCTGCTTGAACTGGGCATATGGAATATCATGATGAAGTATCTTGATATAACGGGCGGGGATCAGTTTCGGCTGAAAGAGTTTCTGATTAGCAATGTGATTAAAAGATACCAGACAGATGCGGCGTATGCGAAGTCCTTTTCTGTTGTTATACGTAATTTTATTACAGCCTTTTTTACGAGGAAAGTGGCGCTTCACACAAGTGCTTTTTTCTGGATGATATTATGTATCGCCATAGCGGTATTTACAATTATACTTCAAAAAGACCGCCATGCGAAAAAGAAAGTGCTGTATGTGAATATTTGTATGCTGCTATTGTTTTGGGCTTATAATCTGTTTCTGCTATGGACTTATTTAACTACGATGTCAGAGGGCGAAGCACTCGGCACGGTATGTTATGACAGATATATCGGTGCGTATATTATAGGTTGGTTTGTGATGTGTATCTATACGCTGTTTGTTTATGATACCGGCGTTTTGAAAGCACAGTGTTTGTATTTGGGATGCTTTTTCCTGTGCAACATATGGGGTTTTCTGAACCCCAATACTTATCGTATAGATATTACTTCCGAAATTAGGGAAACATATGAGGTGAGGAACGATATATACGAAAGCATTTCCGGGATAAGCAGTGAGAACTCTGAAGATATGCCGGATTTATGGGTTTCTTATGCAGATGAAGAAGCGTCTCTTAATTACAATCAGATAATTCAGTTGAAATATTATATGTTTCCGGATTTTGATTATATCACCGTCTATGGAACACAGGCAGATTATGAACGGGAAATGAAAGATATTATTGCGGAGTTCAGTTTTGACTATGTAGTTTTTTATGGCGTGAATGAAGATTTTTATAATGCTTATTACTGGTATTTTGCGGACGGCCTGTCGAATGCTGCGGAGCAGTATAAGAACGGACGCTGTCAGGCATATAAGGTCATCAGAGACGAGGCTACGGATGAATTTTGCTGGTTCGAGCCCATATTATGAAAATGGTTATTCCCTGCATAATTATGATATTATGATAAAATACATATTTTATGTTTCGATTGGGAGAAGATTTGTGAAAGAACTGAATTATCCCTTTTGTTCGGAATACATTTTAAAAAAAGAAGACCGCTCAAAAAGAGGCTGCCCGGACAGACTGGTATTTGTCGATGACAATTTGGCGGAACGGCATATCGCGGAAGCATAGATTTCCGGAGCCAAAGTACCGGAGGTACAGGGATTTACAAAACAGAGGATGATACAGAAGGAAATATGGAAAGGAAATTTGTTATTCCGGAAGAGTATGAGAAAAAGAACGGGGTAATCAGGCTCAATGCAGAAGATGAAACAGTTTAAATTATGGGAAATAAAAAAATATTCTTTTGTAAAATATGCTGCGGCATTGTGTATCAGTATCATGATTGGCATGCTGGCGCTTATTGCCGTTTATATGCTGCCAGTTAAAAATATGAGGGCAAATGTTGCCCGTTCCAGTGAAATTTTTAATTACGAGGGAATTTATCCACAGCTGGTAAATGGCTACAAGTATATGCAGCTTGATAATTTTACCGACAGTATTATATTGGGCGCGGCCATTTATGATGGGGCGGAAGGAACGATAAATAAAGTGGTATATAACTATCATCCTGATTCACAGCAGCTTTCACCGGAGCTTGCTTTGACTAATTATGCAAATGAAGTTTCCGCATACGAATATTTCGGAATTTCTTATGAGCGTTACTGGCATGGATATCTGGTGCCTGTGAAGCTTCTGCTTTTATTTTTTGATTATGGAGATATCAGAATTCTGAATTTTTTCATGCAGAATATTCTGTTATTTGCCGTGCTGAAGCTGTTCCACAGGGTTTCGCTGGAGCAGTACATACCGGCCTTTCTGACAGCGGTATTTGTGATAAATCCTCTGACGGCAGCGGTTTCCTTACAGTTTTCCGCAGTCTATTATATCATGCTGCTTTCGACAATCTGTTTGCTATGGCTTGTCCGGAAAGGGAAGGCGGAAGAAAAGAAAATAAATTTCCTGTTTTTTCTGACAGGCATTTTGACCGCATATATGGATTTCTTTACTTATCCGCTTGTTTCCTGTGGGATTTTGATTGTTCTGTATCTTATCATTAACAGGGACAGGATCGGAATGACCGGCGTGAAAGCGCTTTTTCAGAAAATGCTGTTATGGGGCTTTGGTTATGGCGGTATGTGGAGCGGTAAATGGCTGGTGGGCAGTGTGCTTATGAAAAGAAATATGTTTGTGGATGCATTGAATCAGGCAATATTCCGCGCATCGCCAGGAAGCCTTCAGGGAGAAGCGTATGGTCGTTTTGATGCGGTCATGAAAAATATAAGTGTATTTTTTAAATGGCCGTTTTTCCTCCTGTTTTTATCGGGGGGGGGGTATATGCCGTATTTGGACTTCGAATCATTACGCGCCGTATAGTGTTTCAAAATGCGATAATGATTCTCCTTCTGACCGGAGCGGCATTTCTGCCGGTTGGCTGGATGCTGGTAATGGCAGGCCATTCTTACGGCCATTACTGGTTTACTTATAAAGAATTTGCCATATCGGGATTTGCGTTGCTGAGTCTTGGTATTTATCTGAAGAATCCGGACTGTGATGGAAAAACATAATGGACAAAGTGATCGGATGTACGGAAAATACAAAGCTAAGGCAGGGCGGATGCGATGGTGAAAAGGGCCGGAAGGAATTCTGCTTTGGAAAAACAGGACTTGCGGTAATTCTGTTTTCGGCTTATACTGTAAAGGCATAAAACATCCATAGCAGGTAAAACTGTTATTGTATCAAAGTTTCAGGAATCAGAGAAAAATCGGAGGTATAAAATCATGGCAGAGATTACGAAGGATATGACAATCGGCGAAATTTTAAGAACCAATCCGGATGTGGCGCCGATCCTGATGAACGCAGGCATGCATTGTCTCGGATGTCCGTCCGCGCAGGGAGAATCGCTGGAAGAGGCGGCAATGGTGCATGGCATGAACATCGATGAACTGATGGAACAGATCGCGGCGTTATAAGTGAGAGCCGGGAATACCAAAAAGACAGCATGCTGACAAGCAATCGGCAGGCTGTCTTTTTTTTCGTCCGGAGATACCGGTTTTTTCTGTTTTCGCTTCGGAGGGCGTGTATCGTACCGGCAGTCTTTAAATTGCCGCAAGCGACTGAATTGCCCTGTCTTTGATGACAACTTCACAATGCTCTTCCAGATAGGATTCCACGGCGGCGGAGAAGTGTTCCTGGCTGCCGTATTCGGAGAGCGTATTGCAAAGCCGGTTAAAGTCCGGGGCAGGCGAATCCGACGGATTCACGAGCAGCAGATAGGAGGAACCGTTTGCCTTTTTGTATAAAGAATTCCCGCCATGACAGAAAGGCTCCGCGATGTGGGCCAGTCTCATTACATCATATAATGAAGCGAAAGAAAACATGCGCGGGGTATGGGAAACGGAAACGGATTCTTTGGCCGTAGAGGAGAGCTTCTTATCTCCTGCCGGAGCGGAAGAACGATTCTGCTGGTCCATTTTCCGCAGAATGTCAAGCATCTCATCGGCGCTGTCGGCAAAGGCTTCCATAATATCTTCGGAATCGTCGTCTTCTTCGTGATGAACGGAAGGCGCGAATTTGGCAAAACGGGTATCCAGCTCTTCCGGATCTTCCACTTTGGTTATGATCAGAACGATACACTCTGCATTCAGGGGAATCGCCTCGATCATCAGGGGAATATCTTCCGCTTCAAATCCGCACTCACATGCGGCCTGCTGCATCATGTCGCGGAACAGGTTTTTGGCCTTCTCCGTTCCATAGGCGAGTTCGCTTATTTTCAGTTCTCTATCGGCAAGGTCTTCCCTTGTGAGCGTACAGCGGATCTGGTGCTCGTTTACTTTTTCGATTTTCATAAATATCACATCCTTACTATATAAGATACTGATACTGTTAATTTATGTGAAAATTTTCGATAAAGTCATTGAAAGAGGATAAAAATTATAAAACCTATCGAAACTAAAAGTATCTTATACTTTGTGTTAATCTAAGTCAATAGTATGACAAAACTCTTTAAAAAAAATTTATATTTTTAGAAATTGCTTGCTATTTTGTCAAATCGTGGATATAATAGTCATAAGATGTCTCCTGACAATCGGCATGGGAAGGAGGCAGTGTGCAGGTAAAATTTATTTTCAGAAAGATCCGTTTCTCATAATATGTCTCTTACACATAGTATGAGAGAGTCTTACAGGCTTATGTGCCTGATCGTAGAATAATTTTTTTCATTCGTTTTTCACAATTATAATTCACAGGGATTGAAAAGGTTATACAGATATTTATTAAATTTTTATGCGCGTCGGAGATGTCTTGATTATTCTTTCCCGTTTTCGGTTCTGATTGGTTCCGGAAGCGTTTGTTATAACATCGCGGAAAAGTTGCACAACGTAATCCGGTTTTTTGGAACGGATGAAACTGTTATTTTGCGGATATCATAATATTTGGGAAGTCCCCGCTTCTTTTGCGCTGATTTCCGCAAAAACAGTCAAAAAAAGTAAAAATATTAATGACGATGAAAGAATAGTCTGATATAATAAGGGCGGTCAGAAAGGAGCTGGACAGATGAAAAAATTAATTCCGGTGTTCGTAGCGATCGTCCTTATTCTTATTGTCGTGGCGGCAGGATTTGGAACGATACTGATAGATAAATATTCCTATTCCAAAGAGCGGGCCGATCTCGATGCGTATTTCGGGCTGATGGAAGAAAATGCGGTGGCGATCATCCTACAGGATGAGCAGGCGGAAGAGTATGCCAGAATATGGGATGGTATCTGCTATTTTGATTTCGCAACCGTGCATAAATATTTTAACGACAGGTTTTATGAGGACAGGCAGGAAAGTATGCTGATCTATACAACGCCGGATTCGATCATCCGCACACAGATCGGATCGAGCGTCCTGGAGACCAGTCTGGGAGAATCGGAGGACGTGGGATATACGATCGCCCGCTATGAAGGAGACGTTCTTTATGTAGCGGCGGATTATGTGAAAAGATACGCCAATTTCTCCTACAGTCTCTATGAAGCCCCTTATCACATGCAGGTCTATACGGAATGGAATGAACGGCAGGTTGCGGATATTACCAAAGATACGCAGGTAAGATATCAGGGCGGCATCAAGAGCGATATTCTGACGGATGTGAAGCAGGGAGACAGCGTGATCATTCTGGAAGAAATGGAAAACTGGACGAAGGTAAAGACGAGGGATTCCTATATCGGATATGTGGAGAACAAGCGGCTGTCGGAGAAATACAGTGAGGAACCGGTACCTGTAACGGACTATACGGAGCCGGAGTATGCCTCCATTTCCAAAGACTACACGATTAATCTTGCATGGCATGCGATTTACAGCATGGCAGGCAACGATACGATGAATGAACTGCTGATGACGACACAGGGCGTCAATACGATTTCGCCGACCTGGTTTATCCTGACCGGTGATCAGGGAGAGTTTACGAGTCTTGCTTCAAGGGAATATGTGGATGAGGCTCATGCAAGAGGCCTTGAGGTGTGGGCTTTGATCAGCAACATTACGGATACGGAAACGCTCGACATGTATTCGATTCTGGGAAAAACGAGTACGCGGACGAACCTGATAGAGAGGCTGATCGCTACGGCTCTGGAGTATGATCTGGACGGACTGAATATTGACTTTGAGAATATCGGTGTGGATGCGGGGGAACCCTTTATTGAATTTATCAGGGAGCTTTCGATTCCCTGCAGGGAGAACGGCATTGTTTTATCCGTAGATAATTATGTTCCAATGAATTATAATAATTATTATCACCGCGGGGAGCAGGGCGTGGTGGCGGATTATGTGATCATTATGGGTTATGACGAGCATCATGGCAACAGTGAAGAAGCGGGGTCGGTGGCTTCCATTGATTTCGTGGAAAACGGGATTGCGAATACGGTGGCGGAGGTGCCCCCGGAGAAGGTCATCAACGCGGTGCCTTTCTACACGAGAATCTGGGAAACCAATGGAACGACGGTAACAAGCCAGGTGGTCGGAATGGACATGGCGCAGGAATATATCAGAAATCATGGCATCGTGACGAGCTGGGATGAGACAGCGTGTCAGAATTACGGAGAGTATCAGTCAGGCAACAGCTATTATCAGGTATGGCTGGAGGATGCGGAATCGCTTAAAGTTAAGCTGAATATTATGAAAAAATATAATATCGCGGGCGTTGCGGAATGGCGGCTCGGACTTGAATCGCCGATAGTCTGGGATACGATTGCGGAGTATGTAAACGGAAACTGAGTTCTGGGAGTAAGCCGGAAGACGAAAACAGGAATGAATTCCCTGCGTTTGCAGTTCGTGGATATGCGGTCCGGAGGCTTTCTGCCATAATGGCCGGAAGAGAAGGATTTCATATAGATATGCGCATCAAATGCGCGGCAACATGAAGGAGGAGAGGTAGCATGAAAAGTAAATTTGGCATTAAAGAAGTTGTGGCAATCGGTATTGGAACAGCATTGTTTGTCGCTTTGACAGAGGTGCAGATTCCGCTCGGATTTATTCCGAATACGGCATTACAGCCGAGAGCGGCCCTGATGGCATTTCTGGCAGCAGTATTCGGCCCGGTCGTAGGCGGCGTGGTCGGATTGCTCGGACATGCGCTGGGCGATGCGTTGTTTTATGGAAGCGTATGGTGGAGCTGGGTGTTCCCGGAAGCGGTAGCGGGCATTGCGATCGGTCTGTTTGTAAAGAAATTTGCGATCAAAGACGGCGGATTTGCGGTAAAGGAAATCGTTTTGTTCAATATCGTGCAGGTAGTGGCCAATGCGGCGGCATGGATTCTGGTAGCGCCGGTTCTTGACATCGTTATTTATGCGGAGCCGGCATCAAAGGTTTTCGCACAGGGAGCGTGGGCATTCCTTGGGAATATCATTATCATAGGCATTCTGGGTACTCTGATTGCCGTTGGTTATTCCAAGATCGGCGGAAAATCGTCCAGTTTAAGTAAAGAAGATTAAGTAAAGAAAATCAGGAAACGGATTAAGTAAAGAACTATAAAAATCGGAAAGCAAGAGGGATTCATGGAACCGATCATAGAATTTAAAAATTTTTCATTTAAATATCGTTCCCAGAAAGAACCGACAATTAAGGATATCAATCTGTCGATCTATCCCGGAGAAAAGGTACTGATTGTGGGGCCTTCGGGTTCCGGAAAGTCTACACTGGCCCATTGTATCAATGGGCTTGTGCCTTTTTCCTATAAAGGAGAGATTACGGGGACGTATCGCATAGCGGGCCAGAATCCCGAAAAGCTGGGGATTTTCGGGCTGTCCAAGCTGGTCGGAACGGTGCTGCAGGATACGGATGGCCAGTTTATCGGTCTGACGGTTGCGGAGGACATCGCTTTCGCGCTGGAAAACGATATGGTACCGCAGAAGGAAATGTTTGAACGGGTGGCGAAGGTATCGGAGACGGTGGAAGTGCAGTCCGTTCTCGGAAATGCGCCGGGGGCGCTTTCCGGAGGGCAGAAGCAGAGGGTATCCATGGCGGGCGTTATGATCGATCAGGTGGATATTCTTTTGTTCGATGAGCCTCTGGCCAACCTGGACCCGGCCACGGGAAAAAGGGCGATTGAGCTGATCGATCAGATTCACCGGGAAGAAAAAACAACAGTTGTTATCATAGAACATCGTCTGGAGGACGCGCTGACCTGCGGTGCCGACAGGATTGTTGTGGTCGGGGAGGGCAGAATTGTAGCGGATATGACGCCGGATGAGCTTCTGTCGGGAGAAATTCTGCAAAAGGAAGGCATTCGTGAGCCTTTGTATGTGACGGCGTTAAAATACGCGGGGTGCCGGATTGCGGCAGACAGTTATCCGTCGGATATCCGGAAGATGAAAGAGTCCGGCCGTCTTGAAAAATACAAAGGGCAGGTTGGAGAATGGTTTCGTCAGACGGTAATACCAACGCAGAAAAAGGACGAAGAGATCGTGCTGGAGGTAAAGGACCTGGATTTTGCTTATATGCCCGGAAAGCCGGTTTTGAAGGATGTTTCGTTCCGGGTACATAAGGGAGAAATGCTCAGTATCGTCGGAAAGAACGGTGCGGGAAAATCTACGCTTTCCAATCTGATCTGCGGTTTTCTGATGCCTGACAGAGGCAGCATTTTCCTGCATGGAGAAGACCTTCTGACGCGTTCTATCAAGGAAAGAGGAGAGAGCATCGGTCTCGTCATGCAGAATCCGAATCAGATGATCAGCAAGACGATGATATTCGAGGAAGTGGCGCTTGGTTTACAGGTGCGCGGCGCGGCGCCGGAGGAGATAGAAAAAAGGGTTCATGAAACGCTGAAAATCTGCGGTTTATATCCTTTCAGGAACTGGCCCATATCCGCTTTAAGCTATGGGCAGAAGAAGCGCGTAACGATTGCCTCTATTCTGGTGATGAACCCGGATATCATTATTCTGGATGAGCCGACGGCGGGGCAGGATTACCGTCATTATACGGAGATCATGGAGTTTTTGAAGGAAATCAATCAAAAAAGAGGTATAACAATAGTTATGATAACGCATGATATGCATCTGATGCTGGAATATACGGATCGGGCGCTTGTGATTGCGGAAGGGCAGCTTCTGGCAGATAAAAAGCCGAGTGAGGTTCTGACCAATGACGTGCTGACGCAGAAGGCTTATTTAAAGCGGACATCGCTTTATGATCTGGCAGTGGGCTGTGAGATTGCGGAACCATCTGATTTTGTAGACTGTTTCATATATTATGAGCGGGAAAACGGCCGGAAAAAGGAGGTAGAGCAGTAATGTCAAGGGTATTATCCTATGAAGAAAAAGACACCTGGATTCACAGACTGAGCGGTGTCACCAAGCTGATCTTCTTTCTGCTCTGGTCGATTACCAGCATGATTTCCTATGATACGAGGGTCCTGATTGTAATGCTGGCGTTGAGTCTCGTGATTTTTGGCATGTCCAGAACGAAATGGAAGCAGGTAGGGACCGTATTCAAATTCATTATGCTGTTTCTGTGCATTAACCTGATTGCCATATTCTTCTTTTCTCCCGGACAGGGAACGAAAATTTATGGCACGGAAACGCCGCTGTACCATCTGTTTGGCCATTATACGATAACGAAAGAACAGCTTTTCTATGAATTTAATGTGATGCTGAAATATCTGACGGTCATTCCGGCGGTCTTTATGTTTATCGTAACGACGAATCCGAGTGAGTTTGCGGCCTCTATGAATAAAGTCGGCATCCACTATAACATTGGTTATTCTATGGCAATCGCGCTTCGCTATATTCCGGATGTACAGGACGATTTCTCAAAAATAAAGCATGCCCAGGAAGCCAGAGGAATCGAAATGTCTAAAAAGGCGCCCTTTGTAAGCCGGATCAAAAGTATGGCGTCGATTATCTTTCCGCTCGTTTTTTCCAGTATGGACCGGATCGATGTGGTCAGCAATGCGATGGAGCTGCGCGGGTTCGGAAAGCATAAAAAGCGGACATGGTATTCCGCCAGACCGTTCAGGAGAAACGATTATCTGACGCTGATCGTCACCGTTCTTTTTACGCTTGCCGCGTTTATCATCACCTTTTGGGATGGCAGCCGGTTTTATAATCCGTTTGTATAAGATTTGTTAAGGGGTGAGGGAACCATGCCGGAACAATTTGCGAGAACAGAGCTTTTAATAGGAATGGAAGCGATGGAGAAGCTGCGCCGATCGCGGGTGGCCGTTTTCGGGATCGGCGGCGTGGGCGGGTATGTTGTGGAAGCGTTAGTCCGCTCCGGCGTCGGAGGACTGGATCTGATCGATCATGATCAGGTAAGCATAACGAATCTCAACAGACAGATCATCGCGACCCTTGACAGCGTCGGAAGAGACAAGGCGGATGTGATGAAGGAGCGGATTCTTTCCATTAATCCGGATGCCTCGGTCAACGTATTCAAATGCTTTTTTCTGCCGGAAAATGCGGATGACTTCGATTTCGGACAGTATTCCTATGTGGTGGATGCCGTCGATACGGTAACGGCCAAGATCGAGCTGGTCCTGCGGGCAAAAGAAGCGGGTGTGCCGGTCATCAGCTGTATGGGAACCGGAAACAAGCTGGACCCTGCCCGGCTTGAAATAGCCGATCTTTATCAGACATCCGTCTGTCCGCTTGCGAAAGTCATGCGCAGGGAGCTGCGGAAAAGAAATGTGGATCAATTAAAAGTCTTATATTCTAAAGAAGAACCCATCAAAAATTATTTGTCCGTCCGGGGACGTGCCGTTCCGGGAAGCGTATCTTTCGTTCCCTCCGCGGCAGGTCTTATAATCGCGTCGGAAGTAGTCAAAGATATCACCGGGATAAAAAAATTCATATAACCTATTAACAAAGTAGGATATCTGTAGTAAGATAGTCATTGGAAATCATATTAAGGCGATAGGAAAACTGCTTGCCTGGGGATTTGAGATTTCACCGGGCGGAATCTCAGAGATTAGGAGGCGTATGATGAAAATCTCAACAAAAGGAAGATATGCGCTGCGTCTGATGTTGGATCTGGCGACGTACAGTACGGACGGGCCGGTCTGTCTGAAAGATGTGGCCAGGCGTCAGGGGATATCGGATAAATATCTGGAGCAGATTATCGCTACGTTAAATAAGGCGGGCTATGTGAAAAGCATTCGGGGGGCACAGGGCGGCTATCTTCTGAAAAGAGATCCGGCGGAATATACGGCCGGCATGATTCTGAGACTGACGGAGGGAGATCTGGCTCCGGTAAGCTGTGTCGGAGAGGAGAAGGAAGACTGTGCGCGTAAGCCGGGGTGTGTGACGGTACGGATCTGGCAGCAGATCAATGATGCCGTCAACGATGTGGTAGATCATATTACACTGGCAGATATGTTAAAATGGCAGACGGAAATTTCGGGACAAAAGGACGGGGAACGGCCGGAGAGGAAGGCGGCAAAAGACCCGCGGGGAGGATTGGAATGAGCAGACTGATTTATCTGGATAATGCGGCGACAACCCAGGTTGCGCCGGAGGCGCTCGACGCCATGCTTCCGTATTTTACGGAATATTACGGAAATCCGTCCGCAATCTATGGGTTTGCGGGCAAGGCAAAGGGCGCGGTCGAGGAAGCGAGAAGGATACTGGCGGAGGGAATCGGTGCAAAGCCTGAGGAAATTTATTTTACGGGGAGCGGAAGCGAGTCCGATAACTGGGCGTTAAAGGCTGCGGCGGAGGCGTATGCCGCAGGAGGAAAGCATATTATTACGACGAAAATAGAGCATCATGCTGTCCTGCATACGGCGGAATATCTGGAAAAGAATGGTTTTGAGGTGACTTATCTGGATGTGGACGAAAAGGGTATTGTCAGTCCGGATGCGGTGAAGGCGGCAATCCGGCCGGGTACCATTCTGATTTCCGTCATGATGGCCAATAACGAAATCGGAACTGTTGAGCCGATTCGGGAGATCGGCGCGGCCGCGAAGGAACATGGCATTTTATTTCATACGGATGCGGTACAGGCTTTCGGACATCTGCCGATTGACGTAGAGGAAATGAATATTGATCTTTTGAGCGCGAGCGCGCATAAGCTGAACGGACCCAAAGGAGTCGGTCTTCTCTATATCCGGCAGGGACTGAAGCTTCGCGCTTTCCTGCATGGCGGCGCGCAGGAAAGACGGCGGAGGGCGGGAACACACAATACGCCGGGAATTGCAGGCTTCGGAAAGGCGGCGGAACTTGCATTCCGCAACATGGAGCAGAGAGCGGCATACGAGACAAAGCTGCGGGATTATCTGATCGGGCGTGTTTTGACAGAAATTCCTTATACGAGGCTGAACGGCGACCGGGAAAATCGTCTGCCGGGCAACGCAAGCTTCTGCTTCCGGTTTATTGAGGGAGAATCACTGCTGATTCTGCTTGATCAGAACGGAATCTGTGCTTCCAGCGGTTCGGCCTGCACGTCGGGATCGCTTGATCCTTCCCATGTGCTGCTGGCGATCGGCCTGCCTCATGAGATTGCGCACGGCTCGCTGCGCATCAGTCTGTCCGAAAAGACGACGAAGGAAGAAATTGATTATACGGTGGATAAAATAAAGGAGATCGTAGAGCGGCTCAGAAATATGTCCCCGCTCTATGAAGACTTTGTCAAAAAGTCTGACGGAAAAGACAGGGAGGCAGGGTGAAGAGATGTACAGTGAAAAAGTAATGGATCATTTTAATCATCCGAGAAATGTCGGAGAACTGGAACAGCCCAGCGGCGTAGGCACCGTCGGAAATGCGAAATGCGGCGATATTATGCGCATTTATCTGGATATCGACGATGCGGGCGTTATCCGGGAGGCGAAATTTAAAACCTTCGGCTGCGGTGCGGCAGTAGCAACAAGCAGCATGGCGACGGAGCTTGTGAAGGGAAAGACGGTCAGAGAGGCTCTGCAGGTAACGAATCAGGCGGTGATGGAGGCGTTAGACGGCCTGCCCCCGGCCAAGGTACATTGTTCCCTGCTTGCCGAAGAAGCAATTCATGCGGCGCTTTGGG
The DNA here is from genome assembly GCA_937910785.1 of uncultured Lachnospiraceae bacterium. Classification (GTDB taxonomy): domain Bacteria; phylum Bacillota; class Clostridia; order Lachnospirales; family Lachnospiraceae; genus UBA3282. The sequence goes on from CALDLG010000180.1 coordinate 15,202, forward strand.
ATTATGCCGAAAAGAACGGGATTCAGATCGAGGGGCTCAAAAAGCCCGTCACGGATATTGAGGAAAAAGAAGAAGCGGAAGAGTATTAACTCTTCCGTTTTATTTTGGACGGCGGTACGTCATATTTTTTCTTAAAAAGCTTGCTGAAATGATAGGCGTCGTCGTAACCGACTCTGGAAGCAACTTCCTGTATGCTCGTGTAGTTTCCGCTTTCCAGAATTTCTCTGGCATGCTCCAGCCGGATATCGATCAGATAACGAATCGGCGTGTCGCCGGTTTCGCTCTTGAAGATTCTGGAAATGTAAAAGGGGCTTAAATACATGTTTTCCGCAATCTGATCCAGAGATATTTTTTCCGAATAATGGTCAGAAAAATAGTTGATGATCTGTTCCACCACATATTTTTTGCCCGCAGACTCAAATTCATAGCCTTTATACTGTGTCAGGGGGGCGGTCTGTTCCCTGATAATCAGCAGAATCATCTGAATCAGATAGGAGCGGAGCATAAAATAACGGCCCTGACGCAACACTTCATTTTCGGCTTCCATACCGGAGACGATCCGAAACAGTTTCTGGCGGAAGTCCCCTGTCGTATGCAGTACCGGGCCGTCTGCGATATCGAGGCGGTTTGGGGCCATTTCCCGAAAGGCCACGTCGGTAAAGCCGACAAAGAATTCCATTGTCGGCTTGCGGTTTCCGTCTTTAAGCGCCTGGTGCTGTACACCCGGATTGAGAATCAGAAGATCGCCTTCCTCCACCGAATAAAGTTCATTATCGATTCGATACCGGCCCTGGCCGGAGAGGATAAAAGCGATTTCAATATGATCATGGCTGTGATATTTTTTCTCGTCACAAAGTCTTGTTCCCTTCCATGTGAATAAAAAGGTGGGATTCAGGTCGTCGCCGAAGATATCTTTTCTGTCTGTCATGATGTTTTCACTCCCTTTCTCATTGTACAGAATATTCGGGCAAAAGTAAAATACAAAATAAGCAGGCCAAAATAAAATACAAAATAACACGACCGAAATAAACTGGAAAGTATCCCGGAGACAAACGCCTGCAGGAATGACAGCGCCATACAAAATTATACAGGAAGGCCGCAAGATACTACATTTCCTTTTTGCGACAGAATCGTATACTGAACTAAAAAGGAGGTGCACCATGACGGCAAATAAATGGTTCTTTTCATTTCTGAAAAAATACAGATGGATGATGGGGGCGGCGCTTTGCCTGACGACGGTGATTTCCGCGCTGGCAATCGTAAATCCTTATATATCCGGACTGATTGTGGATGATGTCATTATCGGCGGGAAATATGCTCTTTTGCCGCGGCTGATTGCGGCCCTGCTTGTGATCACCGGGATACGGGGTGTTCTGCGTTTTTTTTATCAGGTCATCTTTGAGACCTGTTCTCAGGGAGTATTATATGAAATGCGCGACAAAGTATACCGGAAGCTTTTGCAGGAGGATTTTGCATTTTATAATAAGAAGCGGACGGGTGACCTGATGTCCAGACAGACAGGCGATATGGATGCGATCCGCCATTTCGTAGCGTATGTTATTTATAGTTTATATGAAAATGCACTGCTATTTTTGTTCGCACTGTTTATGATCTTTACGGTAAATGTGAAGCTGGCGCTCTGCATGCTGGCAGTGCTTCCTTTTACCGGATTGACGACATATTTACAGTCCAGGGCGGTAAGGCCCGCCTTTCAGCGCAACCGGAACTGCTTTTCTTCCCTGAATGCCTTCGTACAGGAAAATATCAGCGGAAACCGGGTAGTAAGGGCCTTTGCGAAAGAAGACTTTGAAATCAGTAAATTTAACCGGGAAAATGACGCTTTTCGGGCATCACAGCTGGATGCATCCAAAATCTGGAAAAAGTATCTGCCTGTTTTTGAGATTCTGTCCCATATGCTGATGATAATTCTTATGCTGTATGGCGGTTATATGGTTATTCAGGATGAGATTACGATGGGAAATCTGGTGACGGTGAACGGTTACCTGTGGATGCTTACCGTACCGCTCCGCATGGCAGGCTGGTGGGTAAATGATATCCAGCGTTTTACGACCTCCGTGGAAAAAATTTATGCGACTTATATCGAAGAACCGGGCGTAAAGCCGCCGTGCGAAGGAATTGAAAGAAAGCATTTCGACGGCCGGGTGGAATTCCGGAATGTTTCCTACCGGGCGGATGATGAAGAGATCGTGCACGATATCGATTTTACGGCGGCTCCCGGTCAGTCGATCGGTATTATCGGTTCTACCGGAGCGGGCAAGTCCACGATCATGAACCTGCTGTGCCGTTTCTATGACACAACGGCCGGAGAAGTGCTGGTGGACGGCATTAATGTAAAGAATCTGGATCTCTATGAGCTGCGGGATAATATCGGGATGGCGATGCAGGATGTCTTTCTTTTTTCCGATACGATCGAGGGAAACATTGCCTATGCCAGACCGGACTGTTCTTTCGAGGAAGTAAAGCGGGCGGCGATTATGGCGGATGCCAACCATTTTATTCAGTCGCTGCCGGATGGTTATGATACGATTGTGGGAGAACGGGGTGTCGGTCTTTCGGGCGGTCAGAAGCAGCGTATCTCTCTGGCAAGGGCTCTTTTGAAGGACCCGGCGATTCTGATTCTGGACGATACCACATCCGCCGTTGATATGGAAACGGAGAGCTACATACAGGAGCAGTTAAGGAAGATTGAAAAAAAATGTACTATTTTTATCATAGCTTACCGCATTTCCTCCATACGCGACTGCGATCTGATCCTCGTTATGAATAATGGGAGGATCATAGAGCGAGGGACGCATGACGAGCTGGTGGCGATGGACGGTTATTATGCGGCGGCATTCAGAAATCAATATGGAGAAATTCCCGAAGAAGTGAAGGAAGGTATGCGATATGGCACGGAACAGATATGATGTGGATGAAATACTGGAAGACCATTTTGACGTAAATCAGCTGAAACGTCTCGGAAGCTATATGACACCCTATAAAAAGAGGATGGGCGTCGTTATTTTTGTCATGCTCTCCGCTTCGGCGCTTACGATGCTGATTCCCCGGTTTTTTATGAAGGTGCTGGACGAATGCATTCCGGCAAAGGATATGAGGGCTATCGGTATGTACTGCGCGCTGACCTTTGTGATCGCGCTGTATTCGGCGCTCAGTCTCCGCTATAAAATCAGGGTGACGAACGAGATCGGGCAGAACATTATTCACAGGCTCCGCTCCGATATTTTTGAACATCTGCAAAAGCTGCCTTTTTCTTATTATGATGACAGGCCGCACGGCAAGATTCAGGTAAGAGTGGTAAACTATGTCAACAGTTTAAGCGACCTGCTTTCCAACGGCATCATCAATACGATTACGGATCTCTGTAACCTGATTTTTATTCTGATCTTCATGCTGCTTATCAATGTGCGGCTGACGCTTATCTGCCTGTGCGGTCTTCCGGTGCTGGCGGCCGTCGTGGTGCTGATTAAGAAGAAACAGCGCCGGGCCTGGCAGATTCAGAGCAATAAGCAGTCAAACCTGAATGCATATATTGCGGAAAGCATCAACGGTATCCGGGTTACGCAGTCCTTTACGAGAGAGAAAAAGAACTCGGATATATTCAATTATTTAAGCGGCAGTTACCGTCAGGCGTGGATGCGGGCCGTGAAGTTCAATTTCCTGATGGGGCCCAGCGTGGATATTATATCCACCGTAACGACTTCTTTCGTCTATGTGATCGGTATCCATTACATGCTGGATGGTGGAAGAAACGGGATTACGGTAGGTGTACTGACCGCCTTTACGGCTTATATCAGCCGGTTCTGGAATCCGATCAATACGCTGGCAAGCTTTTACAATTCGCTGCTGACGGCGATCTCTTATCTGGAGCGTATTTTTGAGACGATAGATGAGGAGGTTCTCGTGAAGGATGCGCCCGATGCGGTTTTGATGCCGGAAATTATCGGACGGGTGGAGTTCCAGGATGTCAGCTTCAGCTATGAAGAGGGGCACAGAATTCTGAACCGGATTAATTTTACCGCCTCTCCCGGCGCGACTTTCGCCATCGTTGGACCTACCGGTGCGGGAAAGACGACGATCGTCAATCTGCTCAGCCGCTTTTATAATGTGGATTCCGGACGGATTCTGATCGATGGTGTGGATATTTCCGGTGTGACGATCCGGTCGCTGCGGGAGCAGATGGGTGTTATGATGCAGGACAGCTTCGTGTTTTCCGGGACAATCATGGATAACATACGTTATGGAAATATGGAGGCTTCGGACGAAGATGTCATACGTGCGGCCAAAACGGTCTGCGCCCATGACTTCATCATGAAAATGGAGAATGGCTACGAAACGGAAGTGAACGAACGCGGAAGCCGCCTTTCCGCAGGGCAGAGACAGCTGATCTCTTTCGCGAGGGCGCTTCTTGCGGACCCGAAGATTCTGATTCTGGATGAAGCTACTTCCAGCATCGATACGGAAACGGAGCTGGTTCTGCAGAAGGGACTGCAGGAGCTTCTGAAAGGACGGACCTCTTTCATCATTGCGCACAGGCTTTCCACGATCAAAAATGCGGACTGCATTATGTATGTGGATAAGGGAGATATTCTGGAGCGCGGCACGCACGAAGAGCTTCTGGCGCAAAAAGGAGAATATTATAAGCTGTATATGTCCCAGTTCGATTTCCTGATGTCGGCAAAAGTGGGCTGATAAATGATATTTTACTCATTTCCCGCATAGAGTGTAACAAGATCCTATGCGGGAATGAGCAGATGAAGAGAGAAGAAAACTTAAAAACAGCAATCAGAGTAATGACGGCGCTTCTTGCAATAGTGTCCGTCTATTTTGTGTTATATGGAAGAAGCAGGGAAGCTTCCTCCGGAGACGTACGGGAAGAAAAGAAAAGACCCTGTGTTGTGATCGATGCGGGACACGGGGGAGCCGATCCTGGTAAGGTGGGAATTAACGGCGCACTGGAGAAGGATATTAATCTGGAAATTGCAAAAAAGCTGAAGATGTTTCTGGAGCAGGAGGGAGTTGAGGTCATTCTGACGAGAGATTCGGATGCGGGTCTGTATGATGAAAATGCGTCCAATAAGAAAGTACAGGACATGAAAAGGCGGGTTGAAATCATCGAAGAGGCCGATCCGGTCATGACAGTCAGCATACATCAGAATAGTTATCATGAGGAGTATGTACATGGGGCGCAGACTTTTTATTATGCAAACAGTGAACAGAGTAAAATCCTTGCCGAAAAAATACAGATGTTATTATTAGATGAGCTGGACGGGGAGAATACGCGCATGGCAAAGAGCAATGACAGTTATTATCTGCTGAAAAAAACATCCTCGCCAATCGTTATTGTGGAGTGCGGTTTCCTTTCCAACAGCGAAGAAGCGCAGAAGCTGGAATCGGATCTGTATCAGGAAAAACTGGCCTGGGCGATTCATTTGGGGATTATGCAATATATTAATAGTCAAGATTGAAAAAGCGTGGTACAATATAAAAGGCTATGATATTTTGGAAAAGAGGAAGTAAGAGGCTGTGGATACGAAAATTATCCGGGTTGAAGAACCGCATATACAGATGTCGCTGCTGCGTCAGGCAGGAGAAATAATAAGAGCGGGAGGTCTGGTTGCTTTTCCAACGGAGACGGTATATGGACTGGGGGGCGACGCGCTGAGTCCGGAATCTTCTAAGAAGATATACGCGGCTAAGGGCAGGCCGTCTGACAATCCTCTGATCGTACATATTTACAGAATGGAGGATCTGGCGTTTCTCGTAAGCGAAATACCGGAAACGGCGGTTAAGCTGGCGGAAGCTTTCTGGCCGGGCCCGCTCACCATGATTTTTCATAAATCCGAGGCGGTGCCTTATGAAACGACAGGAGGACTTGATACGGTAGCGGTCAGAATGCCCTCGCATCCGACTGCAGCGGCATTTATCCGGGAAGCCGGGGGATATGTGGCGGCGCCGAGCGCGAACAGGTCCGGAAAGCCAAGCCCGACTTCTGCGAGATTTGTTGAGGAGGATCTTAAAGGGCGTATCGAGATGATTCTGGACGGAGGAGACGTAGAGATCGGCCTGGAATCAACAATCATCGATATGACGGCCGGAAAGCCCGTCATCCTGCGGCCGGGTTATATCACGAAAGAAATGCTGGAGGAGGTTCTGCAGTCTGTGGACGAGGATGGGACGATGATGACGGATGAAAGCGGTCAGGCTCCGAAAGCGCCCGGCATGAAGTACCGGCACTATGCGCCCGAAGGAAGCCTGACGATTGTGGAAGGCGGCGGGGAGCAGGTGACATCCTATATCAACAGGCAGGTTGACCGCCTGCGGCAGCAGGGGGTTAAAACCGGTGTAATCGGTACGGATGCCACGATCGGAAGATATCGGGGGGATGTCTGCAAAAGCGCCGGAAGCAGAGAGGATGAACGGACGATTGCCAGGGAATTATATCGAATTCTGCGGGAGTTCGATGATGAGAAAGTGGCTGTTATTTATTCGGAATCCTTTGATACCGCAGGCATTGGACAGGCAATCATGAACAGGCTGCTGAAGGCGTCAGGCCATCATATTATATATTTAAATGACGAATGTTATTAAATGTTTACAGGAGGGACTTCAAATGGTAGGAATTGGAAGCGATCATGGCGGTTATGATTTAAAGCAGGCGGTAATCGCGTATCTGGAGGAGCAGGGAATCGAGTACAGGGATTTTGGCTGTAAAGATAAAAATTCCTGCGATTATCCGATTTACGGAAAGGCAGTGGCCGAAGCGGTGGCGGATGGAACCTGTGAGAAGGGAATCGTGATCTGTACGACCGGAATCGGCATTTCCATGGTGGCCAATAAGGTGCCGGGCGTTCGATGCGCTCTGTGTGCGGATACGGTATCGGCACAGCTTACAAGACTGCATAACGACGCAAACGTTCTGGCGATGGGGGGCGGCATTGTAGGGAACAATCTGGCGCTCAGTATCGTGGATGCGTTTCTGCATACGGAATTTTCCGGTGAGGAGAAACACAGAAGAAGAGTCGGTATGATCGAACGGACATCATGACGGATTGAGCGGGGGAACCTTATGAGATTCAGGCAGAATACGACAGCGGCATTGTTTTTTTTCATGCTGCTTATGCTTGCGCCTGTTTCCGTATATGCGACAGAAGAGACCAGACATCAGATTGAGGAAGCGGAGCGGGAAAAAGAGAATATGGAATCGCAGCTTGATGAAACAAGGGAGAATCTGGATGAGTTAAACGAACAGAAAAGCTCTTTGGAGGGCACTTTGTCGAATCTGAATACGGAGCTGTCTCAGGTGAGCAATCATCTGAGCGAGCTGGAAACGCAGATTGCGGATAAGGAAGCGGAGATCGAAGAAACCAATCAGATGATCGAGGTAGCAAATCAGGAGCTGGAAGACGCGATTGCCGTAAAGGACGCGCAGTATGAAAGCATGAAGATGCAGATCAAGTTTATGTATGAGAAGAGTGATTCTCTGTATCTTGAAATGTTTTTTTCATCGGGAAGCTTTGGGGAGCTGTTAAACCGGAATGATTATATCGAGCAGTTATCAGCTTACCAGCAGAAAACACTGCAGGAATATCAGGAAACACAGGAAAAAATAGAAGAGATCGCCGCTCAGCTGGAAATGGCCAAAGCGCAGCTGGAAGCGGATAAAGGCGAACTGGACAATTACAGGGTACAGGTAGTCGCAGAGCAGAGTAAGGTTTCCGGACTGGTCAGTCAGGCGAACAATTCCCTGAACGCGACGTCCAGTCAGATCTCTGATGCGGAAGCCGCGGCTCTGGCATATGAGCAGCAGATAAAACAGCAGGAAGAAAACCTTGCGGCTTTGCGTGCCAAGCTGGCAGAAGAAATGCGTATGGCGGAACTGGCGGCACAGTCCAGCTGGCGGGATATTTCCGAAGTTCATTTTGCGGAGGGAGATCGATATCTGCTTGCCAACCTGATCTATTGCGAGGCGGGTGCGGAGCCATACAGCGGACAGGTCGCGGTGGGCTCTGTTGTCATCAACAGAGTATTGAGCGCGGTTTATCCCGATACAATTGTGGGTGTTATTTATCAATCGGGACAGTTTTCGCCGGTTGGAAGCGGAAGACTTGCGCTGGCTCTGGCGGAGGGAAGGGCGACCGCGAGCTGCTATCAGGCGGCGGACGAAGTGATGTCCGGAACGACCAATGTCGGAACATGTGTTTATTTCAGAACGCCCGTAGACGGGATCGCTCCGCGTTATACGATCGGCGGGCATATTTTCTATTAGAATACGGATTATTTGGAATACGGATTATTCATTATGTATGCGGCATTCCAGAGACGCCGCTAACGTATCGAAACTGCCGGAATAAATAATGTCCAGAAGACTGCTCAGGCTGAGCAGGGACTTTTTGAGGGTATCTTCGGAAATGAGATTTTCATTCAGAGCGGTGACCAGTTCATCCACATCCACGACCTTTACGAAGCCGTCGGGATAGATGATGACATCGACAAGCAGGTCCGTGAAAACATAGGTGTTTGTTTCGGACCGGTAATCGTGTTCTACAATATCACAATACCAGTAGAGCAGGGAATTGTCTTCCCTGTAGAATTTACTGATCTTACAGCCTTTTTTCAGGAAGTAGCAGGAATAGCCGTGATGGAGATCTTTTCTTGGCTTCAGAGAATGCCAGGCGGTTACGATGGTCTCCTCATCCTGATATAAGATTCGATCGTCCTTTAACAAAATACATTCCTCCGGAATAATTCTCTTGCGGTATAAAACGGGAGCTGGCATAAGACCTCCTGAACTGCTGCAGCGTGCAGCGGCATGCTGTGAAAGGGTATAATAAAAAAGTACACTGTCGGGAGGGAAAAGTCAACGGAAATTTGGCGGATGTTTACAATTATACTGGACATTACGGCAAAAAATGGGTATAATCTATCCTATGGTTAGTATGAAGGGGAAAAGCTGTGAAATATAATCGTAATGTCTATCATTCACTCATGATGATCAGCCAGTTCGGCATCAATATGCTTGTTCCCATTTTCCTATGCTCTTTTATCGGAATTACGGTCGATAAAAGGTGTGGGACTTCTTTTTGGGTAGTAGTCCTGTTTTTCATAGGGGCGGCGGCCGGTTTCAGGAATGTGTACCGGTTTGCGAAAAAGATCTATGAAAGACCGGCGGAAACGCGAAAACACAGGAAAGGCAATCGGAAAGAAATACAGGATGGAGAAGCGCAGGAAGATAAAAATTGATGCAACGCTGTTTGATCTGTGTCTGGGTATTTTTCTTTATGGTATCATATGCCAGATTATCGTTTTGTTTTTTTCCCGAAAACCGGAATACAGCATCGGACTCTGGATCGGAGATATTCTCGCGATTGCGGGTTCCGTTCATATGTGGTGGACGATTAACAGAAGTCTGGATATGGCGTCTAAAGACGCGTCCAAAACGGTCGGGACGCAGTATCTTCTCCGGTATTTTCTGCTGGTCGTAGTAATGGCTTTGCTTGCGGTAAGCGGGTTTGCCAATCCGCTTTTGGCCTTTTTAGGCTATATGGGAATGAAGGTATCTGCTTATATGCAGCCTTTTACCCGCAAGATCAGTTCCAGGTTTTTTAAAATATGACAGGTACATGTAAAATACGTTGATAAGGAGGTGAGAATATGGGACAGGGAATTCTGCTGTCCGGGGGAGCGGATATTGATTTTATGATACACGGTATCTTTTCGTATCAGCTCTTCGGGCAGACAGTCTGGATCACGACGACACATGTCTGTGTTCTGATCGTCATGCTTGTGATCATCGGATTCTGCTTTGCGGCCAACAGGGCCGTTAAACACGCATCTGAGGTGCCGGGAACTTTCCAGAATATCGCGGAAATGGTCGTGGAAATGCTGGACAATATGATTGGCGGCGTTATGGGTAAATTTTCTCCCCAGTTCCGCAATTATATCGGGACCATTTTTATCTTTATCCTTTTAAGCAATATTTCCGGTCTGTTCGGATTGAGGCCGCCTACTGCGGACTATGGCGTGACGCTGCCGCTCGGTATCATGACATTTACGCTGATTCATTTCAACAAGTTCAGATACCAGAAGGTAAAAGGCGTTATTGCGGGCCTGTGTGATCCGTGGCCGATCTGGGCGCCCATTAACGTGATAGGTGATGTTGCGGTGCCGATATCTTTATCGCTGCGTCTTTTCGCGAACGTTCTGTCGGGTACGGTAATGATGGCGCTTATTTACGGATTGCTGTCGAAGATCGCGATTATATGGCCGGCGGCGCTTCATGTTTATTTTGATTTGTTCTCCGGAGCAATTCAGACGTATGTATTCTGTATGTTGACGATGACGTATATTACGGATGCCTGCACAACGTCGGAAGATTAAGCCGGAAGTCAGAGACTTTTGACTGCGGGTTTGTATATGCAGACATCGTGGACTGAGAGATGATTTATGTTTATTTAACCTGAAAAATCAGGTAACTAATAAGGAGGAAATGAAAAATGGAATTTAACACTAATTTTATCTTGGGATGTTCGGCAATTGGAGCAGGTCTTGCGGTTATCGCAGGTATCGGACCTGGTGTTGGGCAGGGTATTGCGGCAGGACACGCGGCGGCGGCTGTCGGCAGAAATCCGGGTGCAAAATCCGATGTTACTTCTACGATGTTATTGGGTCAGGCGGTTGCCGAGACGACAGGTCTGTATGGTCTGCTTATCGCAATGCTGCTGTTATTCGTAAAACCTCTTGTACCTTAAATTCTCTGCAAAATAAAAAGGGAGAAAGGAGGCTAAGGGCTTGAATACGATAATAAGCACGAATCTGGTACTGGCGTCGGCGGAAATGACACCGAGACTGTTTGATCTGGACTTTCAGCTTCTCCATGACGCAGTATTGATGATTATCGCTGTATTTGCATTGTTCCTGATTGCATCGCATATGTTATTTAATCCGGTCAGAACGATGCTCCAGAAGCGGCAGGATAAAATCAAGGGAGAGCTTGAGAATGCCGCAAAGGATATGGCGGAAGCGAAAGACTTAAAAGCCGAGTATGAGACCAGACTGAAAGAGATAGATAAAGAAGCGGAAAACATTCTTGGCGAAGCGCGCAGGAAAGCATTGGCGAATGAGAATAAGATTGTGGCGCAGGCGAAGGAAGAAGCAGCCAGAATTATCGAAAGAGCGAATGTGGAAGCCGAACTCGAAAAGAAGAAAGCGGCTGATGAAGTGAAGCGTGAAATGGTGGTATTGGCATCTTTGATGGCAGGAAAGGTTGTAAGCGCGGCGATTGATACGACTGTGCAGGACAGTCTGATCGAGGAAACGCTGAAAGAAATGGGTGACAGCACATGGCTAAGCTAATTTCAAAAACATACGGCGATGCGCTGTTCGAGCTTGCAGTAGAAGAAAACAAGGTGGATGACCTGCTGGAAGAGATTGGTCAGCTTCAGAAGATTTTGAAGGAAAATGACGATTTCGGAAGACTGATGACGCATCCGAAGATCAATAAGGATGAAAAGATCAGGGTTGTCAGGGATGTTTTTAAGAACCGGATTTCCGATGAGCTGCTTGGTTTTCTGACGATAATTATTTCCAAAGACCGTTATCAGGAGATAAACGGCATTCTGGATTATTTCCTTACGGAAGTCAAGAAGTATAAAGGAATCGGAGTCGCTACTGTGACAACAGCCATTCCCCTGAGGGCCGAGCAGTGCAGGAAAGTGGAACAGAAGCTGCTCGATACAACGGACTATAAGTCTATGGAGATTCATTATGAGCAGGATGCTGCTTTGATCGGCGGTATGGTGATCCGTATCGGTGACAGAGTTGTAGACAGCAGCATCAGCACGAAATTAAACGAGCTTCAGAAGGAATTGCTGAAAGTTCAAATATAATGCCGCAGGCAGGCGACAGCCTGAGGTGAAATTTAAAAAGAAAGGTGCGAATGACATGAATTTAAGACCAGAAGAAATAAGTTCAGTCATTAAAGAGCAAATCAAGAGATATTCCTCTGCGCTGGAAGTATCGGATGTCGGTACGGTTATTCAGGTTGCAGACGGTATTGCCCGTGTACACGGACTTGAAAACGCGATGCAGGGCGAGCTGTTGGAGTTCCCCGGCGACGTTTACGGCATGGTGCTTAACCTGGAAGAGGACAATGTCGGCGCTGTACTTCTCGGAAGCCAGCACAATATCAACGAAGGCGATATTGTAAAGACGACAGGCAGGGTTGTGGAAGTACCGGTCGGTGACTGCATGCTTGGCCGCGTTATCAACGCTCTTGGAATGCCCATTGATGGCAAAGGGCCGATTCAGACTGACAAATATCGTAAGATTGAAAGAGTTGCATCCGGTGTTATCACAAGAAAATCCGTTGATACGCCGTTACAGACAGGTATTAAGGCAATCGACTCCATGGTTCCGATCGGAAGGGGCCAGAGAGAGCTGATTATCGGTGACAGACAGACCGGTAAAACGGCGATTGCGATTGATACGATTATTAATCAGAAGGGACAGGGCGTAAAATGTATTTATGTGGCGATCGGCCAGAAAGCGTCCACGGTTGCTTCTATTGTAAAGACACTGAATGAGTTCGGTGCGATGAGCTATACGACCGTAGTTGCGGCTTCGGCGAGTGAGCTTGCGCCGTTACAGTACATCGCGCCCTATTCCGGCTGTGCGATTGGTGAAGAGTGGATGGAGAACGGAGAAGACGTTCTCGTTGTATATGATGATTTGAGTAAGCATGCCGTAGCTTACCGTACACTCTCTTTGCTCTTAAGAAGACCGCCGGGACGTGAAGCATATCCGGGTGATGTTTTCTACCTGCATTCAAGACTGTTGGAGCGTGCGGCAAGAATGAGTGACGAGTACGGCGGAGGTTCCCTGACAGCGCTTCCGATTATCGAGACGCAGGCGGGCGACGTATCGGCTTATATTCCGACGAATGTTATCTCCATTACAGACGGCCAGATTTATCTGGAGACCGAAATGTTCAATTCCGGTTTCAGACCTGCGGTGAATGCCGGTCTTTCCGTATCCCGTGTAGGTGGTGCGGCACAGATTAAGGCGATGAAGAAAATTGCAGCGCCTATCCGTGTAGAGCTGGCACAATATCGTGAGCTTGCCGCTTTCTCACAGTTTGGTTCCGAGCTGGATGCGGATACGAAGGAGAAGCTGGCGCAGGGTGAAAGAATTAAAGAGATTCTGAAACAGCCTCAGTATAAACCGATGCCGGTACAGTATCAGGTAATTATCATTTTCGCGGCGACCAATAAATATCTGTTGGATGTTCCGGTAGAAGATATTACCCGGTTTGAGACGGAGCTTTTCGAGTTCCTGGATACGAAATATCCTGAAATTCCAGGTTCTATCGCGAAAGAAAAGGTTATTTCCGAAGAGATCGAGGGTAAACTCAGAAAAGCGATCGAGGAATGCAAGGCGCAGTTCAAATAAAGTAGAGAAAAGTGGAAGGTAAGGTGATGCTATGGCCTCAATGAGAGACATAAAAAGGCGTAAGGGCAGTATTCAGAGCACTCAGCAGATTACCAAAGCGATGAAACTTGTTTCTACTGTGAAACTGCAGAGGGCAAAGCAGCGTGCGGAGCAGTCCAAAGCATATTTTAACTGTATGTATGAGACGGTGACTTCGATGTTAGCCAAAACGGGAAACCTGAACCATCCCTATCTGAACGGTGGAGACTCTGCCAAAAAGGCAGTTATCGTGATAACCTCTAACAGAGGGCTTGCAGGTGGTTATAATTCCAATATCGTGAAGCTCGTTACACAGCAGAGCGGTTTCCGGAAAGAAGACCTGCGGATCTATGCGATCGGTAAAAAGGGAAAGGATGCTTTAAATCGACATGGCTATGAGATCGTGGAGGAAGATTCCGATATTATGGAAGAGCCTCTCTATGTCGATGCGATGGCATTGAGCGCAAGGGTTCTGGAGTCTTACTCAAAAGGCGAGATCGGAGAAATTTATATCGCATACACCGCCTTTAAGAATACCGTAGTACATGAGCCGACGCTCTTAAAGCTTCTTCCGATTGATGCGGAGAAGAAGGAAAGCGCGGCACAGGAAAAGGAAAGCAAGGCGCTTATGAGCTTTGAACCGAACGATGACGAGGCGTTGGAAATGATCATTCCCAAGTATGTTACCAGTCTGATATATGGCGGTCTGATCGAAGCGGCGGCCAGTGAGAACGGTGCGAGAATGCAGGCAATGGATTCCGCGACAAGCAATGCCGAAGAAATGATAGATCATTTATCGCTGATGTATAACAGGGCAAGACAGGGCTCTATTACACAGGAATTGACGGAGATCATCGCAGGAGCAAACGCAATTTCCTGACGGCCGGTTGAAAATCATCGGTTTTCAACCGCGAATTTGTGCCTTTTGACAACAAATACAGCAGGTTTGGAAAGAGGCATGAATAATTGAAATAAAAACTGAAAATGCAGAAAGGAAAAGAAGATGGCAGAAGTGAAAAATGGCGAAAGCCGTGGAAAACTTACCCAGATTATCGGTGCCGTACTCGACATTAAATTTGATGAAGGAAACTTGCCTGAAATTAACGATGCGATCAGGATTCCGTTAAAGGATGGTTCTGAATTGATTGTCGAAGTGTCACAGCATCTGGGTGACGATACAGTCAGATGTATCGCGATGGGTTCTACCGACGGACTGGTCAGAGGCATGGAAGCAGTTTCGACAGGCGCTCCAATCAGTGTGCCGGTCGGTGAGAATACGTTAGGACGTATCTTTAATGTTCTGGGACAGCCGATTGATAATATACCTGCTCCGACAGGGGTGACCTATGAGCCGATTCACAGAGCGGCGCCCAAGTTCGAGGAGCAGGCTACTGAGACAGAAATGCTGGAAACAGGTATTAAAGTCGTTGATCTTCTCTGCCCGTACCAGAAGGGCGGTAAGATCGGACTGTTCGGCGGTGCAGGCGTTGGTAAGACGGTTCTGATTCAGGAGCTGATCAGAAATATCGCAACGGAGCATGGCGGATATTCCGTATTCACCGGCGTTGGAGAGCGTACAAGAGAGGGTAACGACCTGTATTATGAAATGAAAGAATCGGGCGTTATTGATAAAACAACGATGGTATTCGGACAGATGAACGAGCCGCCGGGAGCCAGAATGAGAGTCGGACTGACGGGTCTTACGATGGCGGAATATTTCCGTGATAAGGGCGGAAAAGACGTACTGCTCTTTATCGACAATATTTTCCGATTCACGCAGGCGGGTTCCGAGGTATCCGCGCTACTCGGCCGTATGCCTTCCGCAGTAGGTTATCAGCCTACTCTGCAGACGGAAATGGGCGCTCTGCAGGAGAGAATTACATCGACGAAGAACGGCTCCATCACATCCGTGCAGGCAGTTTACGTGCCGGCCGATGACCTGACGGACCCGGCGCCTGCGACGACGTTCGCGCATCTGGACGCAACGACGGTATTGTCCAGATCGATCGTGGAGCTCGGTATTTATCCGGCGGTAGATCCGCTTGAGTCCACATCAAGAATTCTTGATCCGAGAGTAGTCGGAGAAGAGCATTATCATGTAGCAAGAGGTGTGCAGGAAATCCTTCAGAAATACAAAGAATTACAGGATATTATTGCAATTCTCGGTATGGATGAACTTTCGGAGGAGGATAAGTTAGTCGTTTCCCGTGCGAGAAAGATTCAGAGATTTCTGTCACAGCCGTTCTTCGTGGCAGGACAGTTTACCGGTCTGGAAGGTAAATATGTGCCTATCGCGGAAACGATCAGAGGCTTTAAAGAGATACTGGAAGGGAAACATGATGAGATTCCTGAGAGCTATTTCCTGAATGCCGGAAGTATAGATGACGTACTTGCCCGTGTAAAATAAGGCAGACTCACAGGCTGAGAGAAAGGCAGGGGTAAAGTATGGCTGAAAACGATAACAGATTCACATTAAAAGTAATTACGCCCGACAGGGTTTTTTACGAAGAAGAAGTTTCGATGGTCGAGTTCAATACGGTGGAAGGTGAAGTCGGGATTTATAAGAATCATATTCCGATGACGATGATCATTGCGCCGGGCATTCTCATGATCACACAGGAGAATGAGACCAAAGAAGCGGCACTGCATGCGGGTTTTGCAGAGGTATTGCAGGATAAGGTGACGATTCTTGCGGAAATCATCGAATGGCCTGCGGAAATCGACTTAAAGCGCGCAGAAGAGGCGAAGGAACGTGCGGAGAACCGAATCAGGGAGCATGCTCCGGGAACGGATATGAAACGCGCCGAAATGTCATTAAAGCGCGCGGTTGCAAGAATTACTGCAATTAATGATCAATAATGTCACGATAGGACAGGCGGATGCCTGTCCTATTATATATTATTGAACAAAGCTGTCGGATGTGCATATGATAAAATAAATCAGATCACAGGTTGAGCAAGAATGGGGGATTAAGATGAATCAATCCAGAATTCTTCCCTTTTATATGGCATATCCGCTTCCCATGTATTATCAGGAAGAAGACACCGTAACACGAGATTTGGAATACCTGCAGCAGATGTATCCGTCGGAAGCGAAACGATATCAGAAAATGATTGCGGAAATACTGAACCAGATAGATTATGAAGGAAGCTGCATATATGATGAATATCCGGATAAGTGGCAGCTTTACCGGCTGACGCAGACGATTATGGATAAAATTAAACGGACGGATGAAACGGAAGAGGGGAAGGAGAAGCCCTGGGAATGGATTGAAGAATTTGTACAGGTATTGCTGTACTATGAGATATATAAGAAAAGACATGCGAATCACAGTGGAATACTAAAATTTTAGTTGAGGTTTTGGGGGAATCTTTATACAATAGTAGTGTGAAGAGATTTTCTAAAGGCGTCCCGCTCCGGAACGGGACGCCAGGAACTTCTACGGCCTGCATGACAGGAATATGAGTGAGAAAGGCAGAAGACAGATGGAAAGGGAAATAGACGGGGCGGTCAGGGAACTGCTTGAGGAGACGGTGAACGGCGGGCTGTATCAGATCGTCCTGAGCAATGCCAGAGACCGGGAGAAAGCTTTCAAGGTAAAGATTCGGCCGGTTATGCTGCGGGGTGCGCTGATGTTTCAGGAAACCGTCTATCAGGGGACGAAGGTTTTTCATGAAAACTACCGGGATCAGGAAATTCTGCCGCGAATTGGAAATTATCTGCTCTCAAATTTTAAACAATGCGAAATAGAGCATACTAATAGGAAGGCAGTCATTCTCGTCAGTAAAAAGGGCAGGATGACCGTCCGGACAGGCCGGCAGGAGACAGCAAATACACAGCGGCCGGCTGCAGCCATGATGCATAACCGGACGAAAAAATATATTCTGGAGGAAGGAAAGGTTGTTCCTTTTCTCGTAGACCTGGGGGTACAGGGGGAGGATGGCCGGATCATACGTTCCAAATATGACAAGTACAGGCAGATTAATCGTTTCCTGGAATTTATAGAGGATGTTTTACCCGCGCTCCGTATGGAAAGAGAGATACGGATCGTGGATTTCGGGTGTGGAAAATCCTATCTGACTTTTGCCATCTATTATTATCTGCATGAATTAATGGGACTGGATGTATCGATTACAGGGCTCGATTTAAAGGAAGATGTGATCGAACGCTGTAACAGGCTGGGTGAAAAATATGGCTATGACAGGCTTCGCTTTATCCGGGGAGACATTGCAAAATACGAGGAAGCCGGGGCGGCGGATATGGTAGTAACGCTTCATGCCTGTGATACGGCAACGGACTACGCGCTGGCCAAAGCTGTGAAATGGGGAGCGAAAGTTATATTGTCGGTTCCCTGTTGTCAACATGAGGTGAATGGGCAGATTTCCTGTGAGGAATTGAAACCTGTGCTGCAATACGGCATTATCAGAGAGCGGATGTCGGCGCTGATAACGGATGCTCTGCGGGCGGACATGCTGAAGGCAGAAGGTTATGAGACCGATTTGCTGGAATTTATAGATATGGAGCATACGCCCAAAAATATTCTGATACGGGCGGTTAGAAAAGAAGATGTAAAAGTCGGTCAGGTGCAGGAAGAAACAGATAAAATATCTGATGTTATTAAATTTTTGAAGATCCATCCAACGCTGTGGAGTTTATTACATTCCGCGGACGGACAGGATCAATAAAAGGATTAAACATAAATGAAAAAAAAAGTGATAAAAGGTATTTATTTGGCAGTTGTTTTTCTGGTGGCGCTGTTCGGCGTCAGTGCGGTTATGAATAAGGGAAATACGGATATGACGATGGAAATGGGGGAAGCGGAATTTCCCCTGGTTACGATGCGAATCGATGAGTATCCGGTGAACAGGCTGCATGGATATGCCGATGAAATGGATACCAGTTATCTGAGGGAGACGCTGCTGCCGATCGGGAGCGGCAGAAATGTTTCTTTTACGATTGATACTTATGAGAACAAAATAGAAGAGCTCTCTTTTGAGGTACGGAGCATTAACGGAGAACGGCTGGTAGAGAATACGCAGATCGAAAATTATACAGAGACCGACGGCCGGATACACTGCGATATTACGCTGAAGGATCTGATCAGTGAGAACCGGGAATATATGCTGATCCTGCTTCTGAAACCGGAAGGAAAAGACAGCATACGTTATTATACCAGAATTATCCAGTCGGAAGAGATGTTTATCCGGGAGAAGCTGGAATATGTGCTGGATTTCCATGAGCGGACGTTTGACAGGGAAGCGGCTGCGGAGTTGACGAAATATCTGGAATCCAGTTCGGAGGGTGACAATTCGACGCTCCATAAGGTGACGATACACAGCAGTTTTAAGCAGGTGACCTGGGGAGATCTGGAGGTAGAGCGGATAACGGAACCGGTCATTGACATCAGGGAACTGGAAACCTATACGGGTTCTTTTCGGCTAGAGTATATTGCTGCTACCAGAGAGGGAAGGGAAAGGACCTATTATCATGTCAGAGAGTATTACCGGATACGTTATACGCCGGAGCGTATGTATCTACTGGATTTTGACCGCGAGATGACGCAGATCTTTGATGAAACAGCGGATGTATATGCGAATGACAAGATCATTCTCGGTATTGTGGATCAGGAAGTGGAAATGCAGGAAAGTGACGGAGGAAATGTTTTCGCATTTGTCAGTTCCGGTAAGCTCTACAGTTATAATGTGGCCGATCAGAAGCTGGCGCGTCTTTTTTCCTTTTACAGTGATGATATGGCGGATTTAAGAAGTAATTACCCAAGGCATCAGATTCAGATCATGGGGGTGGACGAAGCCGGCAATGTGGCATTTATCGTATATGGCTATATGAACAGGGGGCGTCATGAAGGTGAGGTCGGGATTTCCGCATATTTTTATAACAGCATGACCAATACGGTAGAAGAGCAGGTTTATATCCCGTACAACAGATCCTATGAACTGTTAAAAAGTGACGTGGAAAAACTGGCATATATCAATAAATCCGGGATTTTTTATCTGATGCTTGGAGGTAATATATATGCGGTTAATCTGCAGACGAAGGATTATACGGTCGTTGTTTCAGGGTTGACGGAAGAAAACTATAAAGTTTCCAAATCCAATAAGATGATCGTATGGCAGGAGGGCAAAGATCAGTACAGCAGCAGAACTCTGAAATTATTGAATCTGGGTACGGAAAAGGCAACGGAGATCTCCGCGGAGCCCGGAGAATATGTTTCACTGCTCGGTTTTATGGATGAAGATCTGATCTATGGGTTCGCCAGACAGGAGGACATTGTAAGCAATCATGCCGGCAGTACGACATTTCCTATGTATTGCCTGAAAATACAGGGAGATACCGGCAAATTGTTAAAGACTTACCGCGAAAAGGGCGTATATGTGGTGGACAGCGTAATTACCGATAATCAGATCACTTTATCGAGAGTGACATGGGATGAGGAAAAGGCGGAATATGTGCCGGCAAGCGACGATCAGATTATGAGTACGGAGAAGCCGATGACCGGCAATAACGGTATCAGCAGTGTGATCATAGAAAAATATGAAACCATTCTGGAAATCGTTGTAAAAGACGAAATCGATACCAGAGCATTGAAGATTCTTACACCAAAGGAAGTGCTTTTTGAAGGAAAACGCGAGCTTGTCATGGAAGAAAGCGAAGAAATGCAGCGACGGTATTACGTTTATGGACGGAGCGGCATCGAAGGCATTTTCTCCAATCCCGGCAAGGCGGTTCTTTATGCCTATGAGAACGCGGGAGTTATTGTGGATGACGAGGGGGATTATATCTGGAAAAGGACTACGCGGAG
>CALDLG010000181.1 GCA_937910785.1 uncultured Lachnospiraceae bacterium
CTATTTTATCCGTAAAGTATTTGATTTTAATTTTTTTTGATTCCATTTTGTCCGATACCATGCCTTTTCTTCCGTTTATTCGTTAATCTTCACAATGCAGCACCGGCTCTGCGTCAATCCTCTTTAAGCTTTCCTGCACATCGATCACCCGCTGATTACGGCTTCCCTTCCAGCGAAGCGCCGTATCCTTTTCTTCCACAACAAACTCTCCGTCCACCAGAACATCGATATATCGCATCGCTGCGTCATTTCTGACATTCTCCCAGACATCGCCCGTATACAGCCAGATCGTTTTGTCCGGATACTTCTCTTTGATCTGCGCCATAAAATTTCTGACCTCCGGTCTGTTGGCAGAATGAAACGGGTCGCCCCCCGAAAACGTAATTCCGGAAATATACGGTTTATCCAGCTGGGCAAAGATTTCCTGTCTGGCGTTTTCATCAAAAGGCACGCCTCCATCCGGGTCCCATGTAACCGGATTCTGACATTCCTTACAGCAATGGGAGCATCCCGCAACCCAGAGAACCACCCGCAGCCCGTCCCCATTGAGCATGTCGTCCTTCGTTATATTATGATACCTCATGTAATTTCCTCTTTCATAAAACACCATTTTTACATGCTTTTCCGCTCTGCAATCTCCGCCATCTTCGCATCGCTCAGCCTGGTATCCCCATGAACGCGCGAATAAGCGAGGTAACCGTTCATTCTGTCTATTTTTGTCAGATTACGGCTTCCACAGACCGGGCAGACATCCATTTCCAGCTCCTGATGACCGCAGTCGTCACAGTATGCAAGGGAAAGATTGACGCCTTCATAAAATCCCATTTCCATGGCACGTCTGATCAGTGTCTTGATCGCGTCGATATTATAATCGATGGGATATTTTACATATTGAATTTTTCCGCCGTTTGCAAGCTCCCAGAAACGGTATTCCAAATCCTGCTTTTCGATCGGCGTAATATCTTCCGTCACATGACAGTGGAAACTGTTCGAAACATATTCTCTGTCGGATACGCCCTCTATGATACCGTATTTGGCCCGGAACTGCTTCACCTGAAGGCCGCACAGATTCTCCGCGGGCGTTCCGTAAATAGCATACAGATGGCCGTCCTCTTCTTTGTATTCATTGATCTTGTCGTTGATATGCTCCAGCACCTCCAGCGCAAACTGTCCGTCCTCAACAAGCGATTTTCCGTTGTATAACTCCTGCAGTTCATTAAAGGCCGTAATGCCAAAGCTCGCCGTAGCGGTCTTTAAAATCGGCTTGATCTTATCATGCAGCTGCAGTTTTCCGCCGAGAAATCCGCCCTCACAATAAGCAAGCGGATTGGTGGAAGCGCGCATCTCACCGAGATATGCATAGGTTCTGATATGAAGCTGCCTGATCAGATTCAGATAATAGTCAAGCACTTCATAGAAATCCCTGTTCTCCTGACGTGATTTCGCCAGTATCATCGGCAGATGGAGGGAAACAACGCCAATATTGAACCTTCCGACGAAAATTGGCGTATCGTTTTCATCCGCCGGATGCATGCCGCCCCTTTCATACCAGGGCGACAGGAAAGCACGACATCCCATCGGGGAAATGACCTTACCGTACTGCCTGTACATACTGGCAATATAGCCTTTTCCGGTCAGGCTCAGCCAATCCGGATACATGGTTTTCGCAGAGCATTTTACGCCCGCCTCAAAAACATCCTCCAGCTCTTTTCCCGGACCATGCAGATTCTCGTCATATAGAAAGACAATCTTTGGAAACAGCACGGGTTTTTTACATTCTTTCCGGCCCTGTCCGACTCTTCTTACATTCAGCATAATAATCGTCGCAAGCTTCGCAAATCTTCCTGTTCCGATTCCCGCCGTAACCGTAATAAAAGGATAATCGCCCCGGCTGCTTGCAACCGTATTAAATTTATATTCCCATCCCTGAAAACCCTGCTCAAATTCCCTTTCCACATCGGCAAGCGCTTCTTTTTCCGCCGCTTCCTTCCCAATACCGAGCCGCTCATATTTTTTCAGGCTCTTCTGATAAGTCTTCTCCGCATAAGGTTCCAGAATCTTGTCCACCTCCGGCACGGTAAAACCACCGTACTGCTGGCTGGCCGCACTCAATACAATATCGCCGATCACGTCAAAGGCAACATCCAGCGTTTTCGGTTCGTTATACCAGATATTTCCCATTTCGAAGCCGCCCTGCAGAACTTCCGCCACATTAAAAAGGCAGCAGTTCATCGTATCTCTTCTCGCCGACATGTCATGAACATACAGATAGCCGTCCCTGCATGCCTGAATTTCCTCCGTCGTCATAAAAAATTTCTGATACAGTTCTTTATTAAACTGATTAAAAATCAGACTTCGTTTCGTGGATACAAGGGCACTGTCCGTATTAGCATTCTCCTTATCCCCGATATACATGATCGACTGGCTCTTCTTATAAACATCATCCATCATGCGGACGAAATCCTGTTTATAATTACGATAATCCCGATAGCTCTTGGCAACGATTGGTTTTACGTCTTCCAATGCGCTTTCCACAACATTGTGCATGATCTGAATCGGAATCTTCTCCTCGTTCAGCTCGTTCACCCTGTCCACTACCGTCTGACAGATATGCTCCTTCTCTTCCTCCGTAAATTTCGTCAGTGCACGATAAGCGCTTTTTCCTACGGCATCAATAACCTTCTGGACATTAAAATCTTCAAGGCTGCCATCCTTTTTAATCACCTTCACATCTCTGGACGGCCTGTATTGCTCGCTATAACTTTCGTCCACCGCATTCTGTCCTTCTAAAATACTGCTCATTCCACTACCATACCTTTCTTTCTGTCCGCGCATTCTGCCGCCAGACCACACCGCCGGAAGCTCCTGATACACAGAACAAACAACTCATGCATACAAAATATAGTTATTGTTTACATAACATTTCTACATTTTGTGGTATGGGAATAGTATATGATAATCCCTATACGGTGTCAATCGTTACCTGCATATTTATCTCACATTGTCCTGCGTCCCTGCATAATTGTCCGCAATCTTCCGTAAATACTCTCTGTACTGCTCCACAATGCCTGCAGGCGCAGTCAGACAGGCTCCCTGCCCCAGTCCGGTAAGCCACCCGAAGAACTGTCCGCTGACAGCCACCGTCACGCGGGCCGAGAAATGTTCTTCATCCCGCTTCCTGATGGAAATATCTCTGCCGAACCGGTCCATCATGACTCCGATCAGATGATTTTCCAAAAGCAGCGTAACCGTTTCCTCCTGTCCTCCGAACATACTGAAAGTTTTATTGGCATAGTCCGCAATATCGAATTGCTCAAAGAGCGCGCTGCCTTCCCTCTTCACATCCGTCATGATCCGGATTCCGCCCATTTTATCCACACGAAAATGCTTGATCTTATCTTCCAGTGCATCATGGGCGATCAAATAATAATTCTCATCCTTACAGGTTAACGCCCATGGGCTGATCTGATACCGTTTTCCACCCTTTCGCGTCACAAGCTGCTTTTCCAGATTCCATTCCAGATACTGAAAGGAGATCTGTTCATTATTCTGAATAGCCTTATGAATATCATCCACGATATAATAAATGCTTTCGTTTGCCGTTTTGATGCGGTTCGCCACATAACCCTGCCGTTGCAGCTGTTTCGCATCCCATTTGGACGCAAGCTTTTCAATCTTGCCGATCAGCTCCTTCGATTTCTTCTGTGTCAGAAATCTGGAAGACTGTATGACCTCTACGAGCAGTTTTAATTCCGCCAGTTCAAAATCCCGGCCCGCAAGATAATAACCGCCGTTAGCCCTGGACTTTACGAGAACGATATCATATCCGAAATCAATCAGCTGGCTCACATCATCATAAATGCTCTTCCGCTCGGCCCTGATCTCATATCCGGCCAGCTCCTCTATCAGCTCTCCCGCACTCAGATAATGCTTATCGTCCGTCTGTTCCGAAAGAATCTTCAGAAGATACAATAATTTTAATTTCTGATTCGTCGATTTGGGCATCCTGCTACCATATCCTTTCCACGAAATGTATCTTACTCCAGAATCAGCAGCAGCTCATGCAGATCCCGGATCTCATAATTGATCTTAAGCCCGGAGGCGTTGACCTGCCCCTTCGGGTTATACCAGCAGACGGCAATTCCCGCATTCACGCCGCCCTGTATATCGCTTGTCAGGGAATCCCCCACCAGAAGGCATTCTTCTCTCGCAATGCCCTCCAGCCGCTGAAAGCAGGCATCAAAATATTCTTTCCTCGGTTTCGGATATCCCATCAGCTCCGAAACAAAAACCCCATCCACCATTCGATCGAGCCCGGACAGCCTGACCTTCTTCGCCTGCGTTCTGTTCACGCCATTTGTCACAATATACTGTCCATATCCCTGTTCCTT
>CALDLG010000182.1 GCA_937910785.1 uncultured Lachnospiraceae bacterium
CTGCCGATGAGCCGACAGGGGTTCTGGAAGCTGATCAAGCATTATGCTCAGAAAGCGGATATTAAGGCGGATATTACGCCTCACACGCTGCGTCATTCCTTCGCGGCGCATCTGGTGGAGAATGGAGCTGACCTGCGCAGCGTGCAGGAGATGCTCGGCCATTCCGATATTTCAACCACGCAGATCTATGCGCATTTGAATCATAACCGAATCAGGGAAGTATATGCAAAGGCTCATCCGCGCGGATGAGCCTTTTTATGTATCTTGCGGTGCAGGATTCTGTCGGCATCGGCGGATCAGCATAGATCCGCAATATCATAAATCAGTTTTTCGGAATCCTTCCAGCCGAGGCAGGGATCGGTGATGGATTTGCCGTAGATGCCTTCACCGATTTTCTGGCATCCTTCTTCCAGATAGCTTTCGATCATGACTCCTTTTACAAGCCTGTTAATATCAGGACTTAATCTCCTGCTGTGCAGCACCTCTTTAACGATACGGATCTGCTGGAGGTATTCCTTATTGGAATTATTGTGGTTGGCATCGATGATGCAGGCAGGATTGACAAGATCCTGCTCATGATAAAGCGAAAGCAGCCTTACCAGATCCTCATAGTGATAGTTGGGAAGACTTTGTCCGTGTTTGTTTACCGCGCCGCGCAGTACCGTATGAGCTAACGGATTGCCGCTTGTTTTCACTTCGTAGCCGCGGTAAATAAAGGAATGGGGATGTTGTGCCGCGTAGACGGAATTCAGCATGACGGAAAGCGTGCCGCTGGTCGGATTCTTCATGCCGCTTGCGACATCAAAACCGCTTACGGTCATGCGGTGCTGCTGGTCTTCCACCGAACGCGCGCCGATGGCTACATAGGAAAGAATATCTTCCACATAGCCCCAGTTATCGGGATAAAGCATTTCGTCAGCGGCCGTCAGACCGGATTCCTCCATGGCACGGATGTGCATTTTCCGCATGGCGATCAGTCCGGCGGTAAAATCGGGCTTTTTCTCCGGATCGGGCTGACTGACGATGCCTTTATATCCTTCACCGGTGGTACGCGGTTTATTGGTGTAGATTCTCGGAATCAGGATCAGTTTGTCCCGCACTTTTTCGCTGACGATGGTCAGCCGGCTGATATAGTCGCAGACCGCGTCTTCATTATCGGCGGAACAGGGGCCGATGATGACAAGGAATTTATTGCTTTTACCGGTGATTACGTCACTGATTTCCAGATCTCTTTCTTTCTTCAGCTGCGCAAGATGGGCCGGGACCGGAAACTGGCTTCTGATCTCGTCCGGGGTAGGAAGCTTGTTGATAAATTGAAAAGACATTTCAGGTATACTCCCTTCTTTTGTTTTTCTGGCTAAAACATCTATATTATAGTATATTAGAAAAGGAACCGCAAGCACAAACCGGCCGCGGAGCCGTTTTGGAAAGCCGGCCGCACGGGCATTATGGAAAACCCGCGGCGTGCCGTTAAGAAAAGCCGGCCGCAAGGACATTATGGAAAATCCGCGGCGTGCCATTATACAAAGACGGCGGCCTGGCATTTATGCCCGCCGGGCTTTATGGCAGACGCGCAGGGCGGAGAAAGTGCACAGAGAGGTCTGTACCATCTGGCTTGCGAGCATGCCCCACAGATAGCCCTTGATTCCGTAAACAGGAATCGCATGGAAAACGAACAGCAGGCGGACGAGCAGGCTTACGATACTGTAGAAGAAGGTAAGCGCAGTCTTACCGAGGCCGTTGAGGATACTGTTTAAGGTGCTTGCGATGTACAGAAACGGGCAGATAAAGCTCAGTGTCAGAATAAAGCTTCCTGCCAGTTCACTGTTAAAAAGGAACCTTCCGGCAAAGCGTCCGGTCAGAAGAAACGCCGCGGTACAGAGGAGGCCGAGCAGCAGGCAGTATTGAATGGATTTCCAGATCGCTTTCGTGACGGCATGTTGATTGCCGTTTGCGTCCGCTTCCGAAACAATCGGCAGAAGCAGGACGGAGATGGAATTGGTGACTGCGGACGGAAACAGGATGAGCGGCAGACTCATGCCGGTCAGCACGCCATAGACGCCCAGCGCATCGGCGTTATTCAGTCCGTAGGCCATCAGTCTGTTGGGTATGTAAATTGCTTCGATGCTTTGCAGAATATTGATGATGATGCGGTTGGCCGATAACGGAACGGCGAGGCGGAGCAGATTGCCCGTAATCTGTCCGTAGGACGAAAGCGTATGCCCGCAGGGTTTTGGAGGCGGCGGGCAGGAAGGCGTTTTAAATACCTGAAAGGAGCGGCAGAGAATGGCGATGACGGAAACGATCATGGAGGCTCCTTCGCCGATTACGAGTCCCAGAACCGCGAAGCTGATCGTAGGCGTCATATTTTTTCGGGCACAGAGATAGTAGATCAGGTAGACGGAACCGACCCGTACCACCTGTTCCGACAGCTGGGTCAGGGCGGGAACGACGGTTTTCCTGATACCGTAAAAATAGCCGTTGATACAGGAGTGCACCGTCGCCATCGGAATGGAAAGTGCGATAATGCGCAGAAGCGGCGCGGTCCTTTTTTCCAATAAAAAAACGGCGGCAATCCAGTCGGAGTACCGGTAAATATAGGCCATACAGCCAAAGGACAGAGCCATGGACAGCACAAATCCGGTCCACAGCGTGCGGAAGGATGTATGATAGTCATGGGTGGAAGTTTCGCTCGCAACATATTTGGAGATGGCCGTCTGCATACCTGATACGGTCAGGGAAAAGGAGAGCGCCAGCACCGGAGAAATGAGCTGATAGATTCCCATGCCCTCCGCGCCAAATACTTTGGACAGGAAAATTCGATAGAAAAAACCGATGAAACGGCTGAGCAGTCCGGTGACGGTCAGAATCACGGTTCCGATTAACAGAGGGTTTTTGCGCCGCATATAACACCTGTGTGGGATTCATTATTTCATAGTATGTGAGAAAGGAACAGGATATGAAAGAAAAAGTAGTGGTAGGAATGTCGGGCGGAGTGGACTCCTCGGTGGCCGCTTATCTTTTGAAAGAACAGGGATATGAGGTAATTGGCGTCACCATGCGGATCTGGCAGGACGAGGAGACCGCGGCGCAGGAGGAGAACGGAGGCTGCTGCGGGCTGACTGCGGCGGAGGATGCGGCGCAGGTGGCCAGGACGCTGCAGATCCCTCATTATGTGATGAACTTTAAGCGGGAATTTCAGGAAAAGGTTGTGGACTATTTTACGGAAGCCTATCTGAAGGGGCAGACGCCCAATCCCTGCATCGCCTGCAATCGTTACGTGAAGTGGGAATCTCTTCTGAAGAGAAGCATGGAGATCGGCGCGGATTATATCGCGACGGGACATTATGCCAGAATCGTGAAACTTCCGAACGGAAGATATGCCGTAGGGTGCTCCAAAACGGCAGCCAAAGACCAGACCTATGCGTTATATGGACTGACCCAGTACCAGCTGGCGCATACGCTGATGCCGGCAGGAGATTATACGAAAGAGGAGATACGGCGTATCGCAAAGCGGGAAGGGCTTCCGGTTGCCGATAAGCCGGACAGCCAGGAGATCTGCTTCATTCCGGACCACGATTATGCGGCTTTTATCGATAAAGCTGCCGCGGGCAGGGTGCCGGGAAGGGGAAAATACGTGACGAAAGAAGGGGTTGTGCTGGGAGAGCATCGGGGAATTACCCATTATACGATCGGACAGCGCAAGGGTCTGAATCTGGCGATGGGACATCCTGTTTTCGTAACGCAGATACGGCCGGAAAGCGATGAAGTTGTGATCGGAGAGGCGGAAGATGTTTATGGCGATGCGCTTCTGTGCGGAGAGTTGAATTTCATGGGAATGGAGGACCTGACAGAGCCGGAGGAGGTGCTGGCTAAAATCCGGTATGCGCATCCGGGGGAGCGGTGCCTGATTGAGCGGATCGGTCCGGATCGTATAAAATGCAGCTTCCGTCAGCCGGTCAGAGCGATTACGCCGGGGCAGGCAGTGGTCTTTTATAAAAACGGTTATGTGCTCGGCGGCGGCACGATCATAAGAAAAGTTTAAGAAAATCTATCGTTTTCCTTCACGATCTTTTCAGGGAATTCGTGATACACTATAGACTGGGAATATGAAATCTGGTTTTTCAGTGTAAGAAGGGGTGAAAGAAAATGGTTGAATCCAAATATACGCATGTGAAAGTCAATAACGAGATAGAGCTGTGCGAGGTTTATGATAAGGAAACGAAGGAGAAGGTAAAGAAGGCCTTTTTCGGTGCGGGCATTTCCTTTTTTATCAAATTCAAAAAAGCGGCTCCGGGCCGGGAGGGCAGATTTATTATCTGTGTCAACGGCAGCCAGCGGGGAGCCGCGAAAACCGCTATTCTCCGGAAAATTCCCGAAGCAGGCGGATGCGTCAGTTTTATTGACGGCTCAAAGTCTGTGAAAGGAAGCGGTGCGCCGCTCAAACGTGCAGTAGTAGCGGAAACCACAGCCGGTTAATATGTCAGCTGCCCGGTCGAAATGCGCTCCGATATTTTCCGGGCTATGAGCATCGGAGCCGACGGTGATGATTTCGCCGCCCAGTTCCTGATATCGGCGCAGGATGGCCGCACAGGGATTGGCTTCCCGCAGGCCCCGCATAAGTCCTCCGGTGTTGAGCTCAAGGCCCTTGCCGTTCTGAATCAGTCCGGTCAGGATCCGGTCGATGATATCCCGGTATTGTTCCAAAGCATATCCACGGTCTTTCTGCGGGCCGTAACGAACCACATAGTCCAGATGGCCGTAAACGTCGAAATCGTCGAAAGCTTTCAGGTTATCCGGAATGGATTGGAAATATTCCCGGTAGGCTTCCTCCTGCGTCCGTCCTTCGAAAAAGGCCGGATAGTAGGGATCTTTGCCGTTGCAAAGATGGGAAGAGGCGATTACGAAGTCATATTCATGCGCTTTGACAAAGGCGGTATTTTGGGCGGAAACTTCCGGCTGTAAGCCAATTTCCACGCCGAAACGAAGCGCAATCCGATCCGCATATTTTTCCCTGCATTTTAGAAATTCATAAAGACAGGAGTCGGGATTGAAGTCAAAGAATCCTTCCGGGGTTTCCTTTGAAACGGGATAACCGAAGTCCTGATGCTCCGTAAAGCACATATGGGTCAGTCCCTTTCGTATGCCCTGTAGGATCATTTCCTCCATCGGCGTGTCGGAATCTCCCGAAAAAGAAGAATGTAAATGATAATCTGCTGTAACCGGCATAGTTTTCCTCCCTGTGAGATATACTGATTCTGGTATTGTTTCAGTGTAGTTCATTTTGCGGAAAATAACAAGTCCGGGGGAAATATAAAATCGTTATAAATTTCCAATTATTTTTGATTTACACCTTGAATTTTATGGACAAATTAGGTAAAATGATTGTGCTGACAAAATTTTGTCAATCTGCATTTTCTATGTGCAGCTTGACAGAATAATATAAAATATATTTTATTTTATCAGGAGGAAACGAAAATGGCAGTAAAAGTAGCAATCAATGGTTTTGGTCGTATCGGTCGTCTTGCATTCAGACAGATGTTCGGTGCAGAGGGATACGAAGTAGTGGCAATTAACGATCTGACAAGCCCTAAGATGCTGGCACACCTGTTGAAGTATGACTCTTCACAGGGAAGATATGAAAAAGGCGATACGGTTTCGGCAGGCGAAGATTCCATCACGGTTGATGGCAAGACACTGAAAATTTACAAAGAGCCCGATGCAAATAATTGTCCCTGGGGTGAGCTTGGCGTAGACGTAGTTCTGGAGTGCTCCGGATTCTACACCTCCAAAGAGAAAGCACAG
The DNA here is from genome assembly GCA_937910785.1 of uncultured Lachnospiraceae bacterium. Classification (GTDB taxonomy): domain Bacteria; phylum Bacillota; class Clostridia; order Lachnospirales; family Lachnospiraceae; genus UBA3282. The sequence continues at coordinate 5,806 of CALDLG010000182.1, forward strand.
GCACATATCAATGCCGGCGCTAAGAAAGTTGTTATCTCTGCTCCTGCAGGAAATGACCTTCCTACCATCGTTTACAATGTAAACCACACGACGCTGACGAAGGATGACACGATTATTTCCGCAGCATCCTGTACGACAAACTGCCTTGCTCCTATGGCAAAAGCGCTGAACGATCTGGCTACGATCAAATCCGGTATCATGAGCACGATTCATGCTTACACAGGTGATCAGATGATCCTTGACGGCCCTCAGAGAAAAGGCGATCTGAGAAGATCCCGCGCAGGCGCTATCAACATCGTTCCGAACAGCACAGGCGCTGCAAAGGCAATCGGCCTTGTTATTCCTGAACTGAACGGCAAGCTGATCGGTTCCGCACAGCGTGTTCCGACCCCGACAGGTTCTACCACAATTCTCGTAGCAACTGTTGAGAAGTCCGTAACGAAAGACGAAATCAATGCGGCTATGAAAGCGGCAGCAAACGAGTCCTTCGGTTACAATGAGGAAGAAATCGTATCTTCCGACGTGATTGGTATGAGATATGGTTCACTCTTCGATGCAACACAGACAATGGTTGGCGCAGACAATCTGGTACAGGTTGTTTCCTGGTATGATAACGAGAACAGCTACACAAGCCAGATGGTAAGAACAATCAAATACTTCGCTGAATTACAGTAATTCGGGAAGCTTTGAGAATCATAAGCTAAGATCTGTTAAGGTCCGGCCTTGTTGGGCCGGACCCTGTTTTATATAAAGAAAATTCCGCCACAGCGTGGAAGAACCGAAGCAGTGTAAAGGTCATCGCTGCCGGGCGGCTATTTTTTATAAAGGAGGAAAGAAAAATGGGATTAAATAAGAAATCCGTAGATGATATCAATGTAAAAGGAAAACGCGTTCTTGTAAGATGTGACTTCAATGTGCCTCTGAAAAACGGTGAGATCACAGACGAGACACGTATCGTCGCAGCGCTGCCTACAATCAATAAGCTGATCGGCGAGGGCGCAAAAGTTATTCTCTGCTCCCATCTCGGTAAAGTAAAAGAAGGACCCAATGAGAAAGAATCTCTCGCGCCGGTCGCAAAGAGACTGTCCGAAAAGCTTGGAAAAGAAGTGAACTTCGTTTCAGACTATAACGTAACAGGTGAAGCGGCTTCCGCGGCGGTAGAGGCGATGAAGGAAGGCGATGTTGTACTGCTTCAGAATACCCGTTTCCGCGGCAAGGAAGAGACGAAGAACGGCGAGGAGTTCAGCAAAGAGCTGGCTGACCTTGCGGACGCTTATGTATGCGATGCTTTTGGTTCTTCCCACAGAGCGCACGCATCCGTTGCAGGCGTAACCAGATTTATCTCCGAAAAAGGCGGGGAGAATGCGGTTGGTTATCTGATGCAGAAGGAAATCGACTTCCTCGGAAATGCGGTGGAGAATCCGGTAAGACCGTTTGTAGCAATCCTCGGTGGTGCAAAAGTTGCCGATAAGCTGAATGTTATCAACAATCTGCTGGAGAAATGTGATACATTGATTATCGGCGGCGGTATGGCGTTCACATTCTTAAAGGCGAAAGGAATGGAAGTCGGAAATTCTCTCGTAGATAATGAGAAACTCGACTATTGTAAAGAAATGATGGAAAAGGCGGAGAAGCTCGGCAAGAAGCTGTTACTGCCCGTTGATACGACAATCGCTGATCATTTTCCGGATCCGATCGACGGACCGATCGATGTTCAGGTGGTAGCTGCGGATCAGATTCCCGCTGATAAAGAAGGCCTTGATATCGGTACGGAAACGGCGAAATTGTATGCCGATGCCGTAAAATCCGCCAAGACGGTTGTATGGAACGGACCGATGGGAGTATTTGAGAATCCGACGCTGGCAGCAGGCACAATCGCGGTAGCAAAATCTCTTGCAGAGACAGATGCGACGACAATTATCGGCGGCGGTGACAGCGCGGCAGCAGTAAATCAGCTCGGTTTTGCGGATAAGATGAGCCATATTTCCACAGGCGGCGGCGCTTCCCTTGAATTCCTGGAGGGTAAGGAGCTTCCCGGCGTTGTGGCAGCGGATGACAAATAGGAAAAATTCAGTTGAAAACAGTGGCGCGCGGCAGAATCGGAATGATTCTGATCATTTTGGGTTTGTTTCTGTTCCGGCAGTGTATAGATTATATGCTGTTTACCAAAAGCTGTGAACGGGCAAGGGATCGGATTGTGGCGGCGGAGAATCAGTGTATTGTGATTGCGGACACAATCGCTCTGGCCGAGGGAACGGTTATGCGTGCGTATGACAATGGCATGTCGAAAATCGCATATTTCCATTATTGGGATGGTGCGATATATTACAGGGTGATTCCGTATCAGAATCCGGATTATCCGGAAAATACGAAGGTGATTGTAGCCTATCCGTTTTTTGTCGGTCCCGGAGACTGTCTGGTCAGCGGTTTTTACCTGAACAGACTGCTCAGGCGCGGCGCTGTCGGACTGATGATAGTCATAGCAGGTGTTATTGTTATAAAATATAACGAAAAAAGAATGGAGAATAAAAATGGCGAGAAAGAAAATTGTAGCCGGAAACTGGAAAATGAATATGACGCCCAGTCAGGCGGTTGCTCTGTGCAATGAATTGAAGGATCTGGTAAAATCGGATGAGGTTGATGTCGTATACTGTGTACCCGCAATCGATATCGTTCCGGTTGTGGAAGCGGTAAAGGGCACAAACGTAGCGGTTGGCGCTGAGAATATGTATTTCGAGGAAAAAGGCGCTTATACGGGCGAGATCTCTGCGGAGATGTTAAAGGATGCGGGCGTAAAATATGTGATTATCGGACATTCCGAGAGACGTGATTATTTCAAGGAAGACGATGTGCTTCTGAATAAGAAGGTTAAGAAAGCGCTGGAAGCCGGCCTTACACCGATTCTGTGCTGCGGTGAAACACTGGAGCAGAGAGAAATGGGCGTAACGATGGACTGGATCAGATTACAGATCAAATCCGACCTCACAGGCGTCAGTGCAGATCAGGTAAAAGGCATGGTTATCGCATATGAACCGATCTGGGCGATCGGCACGGGTAAGACAGCGACGACGGAGCAGGCCGAGGAAGTATGTAAGGGTATTCGTGACTGTATCGCTGAGATCTATGACGAAGCGACTGCAGAAGCAGTGAGAATCCAGTACGGCGGTTCCGTAAACGCAGGCAATGCGGCTGAGTTATTCGGACAGCCCGATATCGACGGCGGCCTGGTAGGCGGCGCGTCCCTGAAGGCAGATTTCGGCAAGATCGTGAACTATAAATAATCCGTTTCCGATAAGAATCTGATCGTTCGAAAATACAGGAAATAAGGGTATCAGGGAAAATAAATCCTTTGATATCCTTTTTTTCATCTCGCGAATGGGCCTGCATCACATTGCCGGGCGGTTCGGAAATTGCATTTTATCCCTGTCTGCTGTAAAATAGGATAGATTATAAATCTTTTTTGAGAAAATGGCATCCATGCCCGGAGGGGGAACATGAACCAGATACTTATGATGATCATGGCGGTGGGAGCGGCAGTCGGCGGCCTGGACCGAATATTTGGCAACCGTCATGGCTATGGAACAAAATTTGAAGAGGGCTTTCTGTTCCTCGGACCAACGGCTCTGTCTATGGCAGGAATGATTTGTCTGGCGCCGGTACTCTCCGATATCCTGGGTAAAGTGATTATTCCTCTTTATCGGGTCATTGGGGCTGATCCCGGTATGTTCGGCAGTATCCTTGCAATCGATATGGGAGGATATCAGCTGGCAAAGGAACTGGCGTTAAATCCCCGGCTTGGCAGTTACGCAGGGATTGTAGTGTCTGCGATTTTCGGCTGTACGATTGTTTTTACCATTCCTGTGGGGATGGGAATGGTGGAGGAAAAGGACAGAGCGTCTTTTGCGAAAGGGATCATGTTCGGACTTGTGACGATGCCGGTCGGTCTGTTTGTAGGTGGACTGTTGTGCGGGCTTTCCCCGGCGGAATGCCTTCGCCAGAATCTTCCGGTTTTTGTTCCGGCATTGCTTCTGCTGGTCGGCCTGTGGAAAATTCCTGAGAAAATGATTCGTGCATTCTGTGTTTTTGCAGGAGCGGTCCGTCTGGTGATTACCGTGGGTCTCGTGCTCGGTGTGGTGGAATATCTGTGCGGCTTCAATCCGGTGAAGGGAATGGCGCCGATTACGGAGGCTATGGAAGTTGTATCTTCCATCGGCATCGTGATGCTCGGAAGCCTTCCCGCCGCGGAGTTTCTGAAACGCATGCTGCAAAAGCCTTTTCGGCTTCTGGGGAAGCGCATCGGTATGAATCCGGCAGGAATGACGGGACTGCTTGTCGGTATGGTCAGTGCGATTCCGGCGATTTCCATGTTCAAAGATATGGATGAACGCGGAAAAGTGGTAAATGCCGCCTGTCTGGTCAGTGCGGCAAGTCTGTTTGCCGCGCATACGGGGTTTGTTCTCGGTACGGAGCCGGAGCTTCTTGGCGCATTGACCGGTGCGAAAGTAAGCGGAGCCGCCGCCGCATTTCTGCTCGCGATGTTTGGAGAGAGCAGAGGCGCGGAAAAAAAGCAGGATGGCATATGATTAAAGGTAAAACAAGGAAAGGAATTCATATTATGAGTAAAATCATCATACAAAACGAAACGACGGCCGATCCGATCAGCCTGATCGGCAGGGAGGCCGGTGTCTGCTGGGGAGCGGACATTACCGACCCGGACAGGAATTATAAAAGAGGAATGAATTGTCTGAAGGACGGACATGGAAGAACATGGGAGTATCCGCAGGTGTATATGATTCTGGACGGCTATTCCGCAAGGGTGATCAGAGAGTTGTATACACATATCGGCGGCGGGCCGACGAGACTGCAGGCATCTACGAGGTATATCAATTACAGAAAGGGATTTTCCTATGTTACGCCCCCGCAGATCGAATCAAACGATGAGGCGAAGGCGGTCTATGACGGAGCGGTAGCGGAGGTTTTAAAGGCGATGCGGAAGCTGGAAGAGCTGGGAATGCCGGGAGAGGATATCGCGATGCTGCTTCCTCTCGGCATGGAGAGCAAAGTGGTGTTCCGGACGAACCTCAGGAATCTGATCGACATGGCCCATCAGAGGCTTTGCACAAGAGCTTATTGGGAATATCGGAAGCTGATGAATGATATGGTCAGGGCGCTTGGCTCCTATTCGGAGGAATGGCGGTATCTGACAGAGCATTATTTTGTGCCTAAATGTGAGGCATACGGTTATTGCAGCGAAACGAAGTCATGCGGAAGGAAGGGCAGGCGCACAGACGCCTGAGCCTTACCAGATTCCCATCAGATGCTGCATGAGCAGGCTGACGCCGGTGATGCCGGCCCAGCAGCAAAAGCCCATGACGATTGGCTTGCCGCCTGTTTTGATGAGCTTCACGATATCGGTATTTAATCCGATTGCGCTCATGGCGAGTACGATAAAGAATTTACTCAGTTCTTTAACCGGTGTGAAGATGCCCGCATCCACGCCTGCGGAAACCGCGACGGTGGTGATCACGGAAGCGGCGATAAAGTAGAGGATGAAAAAAGGAAAGATCTGTTTCAGACTTACCTTTTTTCCGGCGTCGCCGTTTTGTTTCTCTTTTCTGGTGCGCAGCATGGCCAGAACAAGCGTGATCGGGATGATGGCCAGTGTTCTTGTGAGTTTGACGGTAACGGCGGTGTCAAGCGTTGCGGAGCCGAGCCCCCACATACTGTCCCAGGTGGAGGCAGCGGCAGTAACGGAGGAGGTATCGTTGACGGCTGTTCCGGCGAAGATGCCGAAGGCTTCCCCGGTATCGGAGGCAAAACCGATGAGCTTGCCGAAGGTCGGAAAAAGCAGGGCAGCCAGTACGTTAAAGAAGAAGATGACGGAAATAGCCTGAGCCACTTCTTCATCGTCCGCATCGATGACAGGAGCCGTTGCCGCGATGGCGGAGCCGCCGCAGATGGAGGAACCTACGCCCACTAATGTGGATATTTTTCCCGGAATGTGCATGGTTCTGTGCAGAAGATACGCGATCGCAAGGGATGTGGCAATGGTACTGATAATGATCGGAAGAGACTGCTTTCCGGTCTGTAAGATTACGGTCAGGTTCATGCCAAAGCCTAACAGAATCACGGCCCATTGCAGAACTTTTTTGGAAGTAAATTTAACGCCGGCTTCGATGGGCGTTTTATTTTTGATAAAAAGGGTAATGATCATGCCGGCAATGATGGCGATGACCGCGCCACCGATGATGGGAAACTGTTTTCCCAGTAACCATGACGGAACGGCTATTGTCAGGCACAGCAGGATTCCCTTCAGGTTTTTTGCTGAAAAATTCATTTTTCTGTAATCCTCCTTTTTGTACGGTTAAAAATGGAAAGGCGATTCATCCGACAGCGTCCTGAATGAATACCTACCATATTATAAGGGGTATGGGACCGGCTGTCCACAGTTTTATGACGTGTGTCCGTACGGGCCGACATTGACAAGCTGTTCGTGATTTGTTATGGTGTTCTTGTTCCCCGGATGCGCGGGCACAGGCTCGGCGGGATGCGGGAGAGCTGTCCGCATGACGCGGACTAAGCAGGAATGGGAGGCGCAATATGGTTATACCACAGGCAAATAAAAGAATTTCCAAAATAGACACTTATTTGAACTGC
>CALDLG010000183.1 GCA_937910785.1 uncultured Lachnospiraceae bacterium
CACCCTTAGCAGGGGCGCCTCTTCAGCCTCTTGAGTATTTCTCCACAGTCTGAACCTATTCCTCTACCAATATGAAATATCACGCCTTCTACATGACGCATTTGTTATTATACATAAGGTAAAAATATTTGTCAATGCTTTTTATTGACGCATTTTATTTATTTGCTATATAATAAGATAGATTACTTTAAATAATTCTAAAATACACAACATCGGGGGAAACATATGCTGCATATCAAATCGCTGGACGACGGCCTGGAAATTTTTAAAGCGCTTGGTTCAGAAATCAGAATAGAAATCGTAAAAATACTGCTGGAAAATCATGGTATGAATATGAACGAACTGGCCAGCAAACTGAAAATTACAAACGGGGCGCTGACCAATCATATTAAGAAACTGGAAGACTGTGGTATCGTCTCCATTTCCAGCGAATCAGCCGGGCATGGCAACCAGAAAATATGTTCCGTATATCTGGACAAGATTCTTGTAGATATCAACGCCCAGGAAGACTTTAAAAACATTTATCAGACCAGCCTGAAAGTAGGACATTTTACGGACTATAACGTTTATCCCACCTGCGGCATCGCATCCGGCACAGCCCTGATCGGAGAAGTGGACGATACCCGCTACTTCGCGCACCCCGGAAGGTACGAGGCGGACATTCTCTGGTTTACGAGAGGATATGTCGAATACATTATACCGAATTTTATTCCCTGCGGCCAGAAAATCGATCAGATCACAATATCGCTGGAAATCAGCTCCGAGGCGCCCGGCATTAATGATATCTGGCCTTCCGACATCTCCTTTAAAATCAATGGGCGGAAAATAGCCACCTGGACAAGCCCCGGCGATTTCGGAAATGTACAGGGCATTTTCACGCCGGACTGGTGGTATCCGAACTGGAACCAATATGGGCTTTTGAAGATTCTGGTCCTTAATAAAAAAGGAACTTTCATCGACGGACTACAGGTATCTGATGTTTCCATCGACGAATTCGACTTTGACTATCACAGCACAATCAAGCTGAAACTGGAAGTGGAGGATGACGCCGAACATGTCGGCGGACTGACAATCTTCGGAAAAAGCTTTGGCAACTACAATCAGGACATCGACGTGCGCATCAACTACAGTCCGATCGACGACTTTATTCCGCAAGAGGAAAGTCAGGATATCTGAATGTTTTCCTCTATTATTCCTCAATGGTTTATATTACAGGAATTTCCTGTTATACAAAAAACAGAGCATATAGATTTCAGTTTCTATATGCTCTGACACTGTGTAAACCACAGACAATTCCTCAATCCTCCAGCACAAACCTGCTCATGGAGCCCTGCAGCTCTTCCGCTTCGCTGTTCAGAAGCCTTACGGTATCGGCCAGTGTATTGATCTCTTTCATCTTTCCGTCAATTACTTCCGATATGTTTTCTATCGATGCCGCGATCTGCCCGGATAACTGATTGATCTCTTCTATCGATCGGTTGACTACCTCTTTGTTTTCCTGCATATTCTCCATCTTCTGCCGAATGGCGCCAAGAACCTCAACAAGCATTTCAACATTGGTATTAATGTTTCCAAAGGTTGCGACGGTATCCTTTAACATCTCCGTCTGGCCCCTCAAAAAGCTCTCCGTACTTCGCGCCGCATCGGTCGCCACCTGATTGCTTTTCTGAATATCACCGACAATTCCTCTTACCACGGTGCCGGCCTGCATCGACTGATCCGCCAGATTACGGATCTCCGTTGCCACGACGGAAAATCCTCTGCCGCTTTCTCCGGCCCTTGCCGCCTCAATAGATGCGTTCAGAGAAAGCAGATTCGTTTTGGACGCAATGCTCTCAATCGTTTTGATAATATCAACGATCCGCTCCGACTGCATGTTAACCTGATCGATGCTGGAAACAAGACTTTCGGCAATTACGGCGGTCTCCTCTGATTTAACGCTCAGCTCATCGATACCGCCTTTTCCCTGTTCAACGGCATTTAATGCCTCTTCTATCTTCTGCGTCATTTCTTCGGAAGCATGATATACATCGTTAATCCGTCCGGAAAAATCCGCCATTTCTCCGACACCCAGCTCCGTCTGTCTGGACTGCTCCTGAACGCCCTGTGCCACGGATTCCATCGAAGACACCATCTGCTTCATGGAAGTTTCGATTCCTTCCGTAAAAGAAAAAGCCTGTTCTGAAAGGTCCTTTACCTTCGTACCGAATTTCTGATTATTTCCGACAAGTCCTCTGATACCGTCCAGCATTTCATTGATACCGTCGGCCAGCCTGCCAAATTCGTCTCTGCTGTCCACCTGCACTTTTTCCATCAGATTGCCCTGCGAAATATTGTAAAGAGACGCGCTCATGGACTGAAGTGTCCGGCTGATTCTTCTGGAGATCCAAAAGCCGCACACTACCGCGAACATCGATGCGAGCACTACTATGATAACCGTTACGTTCCGGATACCCCTGACCTCTGCCAGAATGGCACTCTCCGGAACGAGAACGCAGACCACCATTCCGGTTTTTCCCACCGGCGCACTGACAAACAGCTGTTTTTCTCCTCCGGTCTGCACATAAGCGGATTCCACCTCTTTCCCCGACCTTTCCAGGAAAAATTCCCGGTCCGTAAAAAGAGGATCACCCTGATAGCGTACCATACCGGTTTCCTGTCCGTTCTTTTCCTCCCGAAGCAGAATCTCGCGTCCGTCTTCGGTTACAATACCCCGAATGCTCCCGCCGCCCAGCTCCATGACGCCGAGCAGATTTTCCATATAATTTTTATCGATATCAAAAACCAGAAGACCCTCATTATTTTTCAGCACAAAACGCATCATAAAAGAAAAGACATAAGAGTCTCCGCTAATGCCGAGCGCTCCATCTATGTATTCGTGCCTGCCTCTCCAGGCATTTGAGGTTTTCTTTTTATTCATGGAAGCGCCCTCGTCCGTTTCCATAAAAGCACGATAAGCCCCTTCCGGAAAGCTCTTTACATTCGATAAAAGATTCTTTCCGCTGTCCGCAAGAAGATAATAACTTCCAAAATAAGGCGATGCGCTTTTGATGGCGATCAGTCGGTCATTCAGGCCATTTGCCAGACGTGCCCCTTCCGCTCCGCCCGATTGTGAAGTATCATTATAATAGGCATTAAAATCCTCACTCAGATAAAATTCCACCGCTTTATTCGATACGGACTCACAAATCAGCTGCAGGGAAGTGCTCATGGAGGATGCGGCGCTGATTACGGCATCCTCGTACTTCTGCATGACAGCTCTTGAAGCCATGCGGTAAGACAAAGTTCCAAGCAGTATAATAAGCACTATCGCTCCTGCGAAGACCATAAACAGCGAATTAGCGATTTTCTTCTCTTTTCCGGGTCTGCGAGGTTTCTTTTTTCCGGAAACTTTCTTCTCAGAAGCCTTCTCTTCGAATTTTTCCTTTCCGGAAGCTTTCTTCTCAGAAGCCTTCTCTTCGGGATTCTTCTTTCCCGATTTAATATTCAAAAACAGGTTTCCCTTCTTCATCCCACTTTACCTCCAGCATCATCGCGTGTCTGTTAGGTACATAAAGCGGATTTCCGGTCAGCTCTTTTTCCGTTCTGGCATGGAATATCATAACATCCTTTCCTTCTTCATCGACGGTAAAGCTGTTATGTCCGGGACCGTATATACCCAGTCCCTCATCCGTTCTGAGAACCGGATACCGCTCTTTTTTCCAACTCTTCGGGTCCAGCAGATCCGCATTCTCATCCACTGTCAGCATACCGACACAATAATTAATGCCTGTATCGCTCGCCGAATAAGTAAGGAACAGTCTGCCATCATGGTGAATGACGGCAGGCCCCTCATTTACCCAGAATCCATAACGTTCCCAATCATAGTCAGGGGTTGTCAGCAATACCTGTGCGGTCGCCAGTTTAACCGGTGACTGCATTTTGGCTATATACAAATTGGAAATCTGTCTTCCAACCCCTACTTTTTCTGCCCAAATACAGTACCGATTCCCCTTGCTTTCAAAAATCGTCATATCGAGGGAAAAGGCCTGAAATGAAAAAGCGTCGTCATCGGCCGCCTGCATCATTCCCCTTTCCACCCATGGACCCGCAATCGGGTCCTGACTTTCGCACTCCAGCACATAGGGTCTGATCTTCCAGATATCCTCTTTTTCGCCCCCCGCAAAATAAACATACCATTTTCCATCCAGATAATGCAGCTCCGGCGCCCAGATATGTTCGCTCATCGGACCGCTTTCATGTTTCTTCCATATAATGGTCTCTTCCGCCTCCGCCAGTCCTTTCAGGCTCCTGCATCTGCGCAGCGCAATTCCGTCGTATTTTGGCATACTTCCGGTAAAATAATAGTAACCATCCTTATAACAGACATAAGGATCAGCCCTCTGCATAATCCAGGGCTGTCTGTAATTCAAATTTTTGTCCATAACCGTTTCTCCCTGTTGTCCAATCTAATGACTATGCCTTTCTCTCAGCCTGCCATGTTTTCAGGATTATCAAAATCATCATATCGCTCATCGATATGATTCATGAAAACGCGATAAAAAAAGAAAGACTGCACATAGATCAAAAGTGCAAATCCAATAAACAGCATAATGCCGTTTGCCACCAAAGAAACCAGGTTGGCATATACGACCACCCCCGTAATCACAAGGATAATGACCGTATACGGCAGATAGCCCACCGCAAAAGCTGCGGCATTTTTTAAAAGTGTTCCTGTCTTTCCCTCCAGCTTGGCAAATACCGGGAATATCCACAGAATCCAAATCAATAGCATAAATCCCACGACGGCGCTCACAATGAACATGGTTTTTCCAAAACCACTCCCCAGCCTGTACCAGTACAGCATATCCATCGTCAAAATAAATCCGGCAAGCAGAATCCCGATCCATATCGGTGTAATCTGGGCAAAATTCCTCTTAAAACTGGCAAAGAACCGCTTCACCACATATCCGTCCCCGCAGCGGATCGACGTGATACTCACATAATATGCCGCAGCGGTAGCTGCCCCCGCCGTAAAAACGGGAAGGCAGCACAAAATCCATAATACATTTAAAAGTATTAAATCCGTCGCTTTATTCAGAAAAGCGATAACCGGCGAATCCGACATAATAATAACCATGCCTTTCTCTTTATCATCCCCGTTTATTTGATTCCGCTGATCGCAACTGACTCGATGATAACTCTCTGGAAACAGAAGAACAACGCAATCGTCGGAAGCATGGCTATTACGGAAGCAGCCATGATCAGCGCATAATCGCTCTGAATGGAGTAATAGGTATTAAAAGAACGGATAACTACCTGCAGGGTCCAGTTCTTCTCACTCCGAAGAAAAATCGTAGGCGCAAGATAATCGTTCCAGATCGCCATAAACCATAAGGTCAGCTGCGTTCCTACCGCACCTTTCATTAATGGGAAAAAGATCTGTGCAAACGTACGGAAATATCCGCATCCGTCCAGTTTGGCCGCATCCATCAGATCATTCGGAATACTGGTCAGGTTCTGACGCAGGAAAAACACCATACTGATATTACCAAAGCAGGCCGGAATAATCAACGGCAAAAGTGTATCCGTCCATCCGAACTTCGTAAACATAACATACTGCGGTATCATGATAACTGCAAACGGAATCATAATGGTCGCGAGAAGCCCCATAAAAATAGCCCCTTTGGCCCTGAACTCCATTTTGGCAAATGCAAATGCCGCAAGGGAAGATGTAAATCCACCGATAATCAATACGGGAATCTCAACTTTCACCGTATTCAGGATACCGGAAATAAAATTCCCTTTCGCCATAACTTCCGAATATTTTCCCCATACCCAGGGGTCCGGAATGACTCTTAACTGCCCCGACAGATACTGGTTCTTCGTCATAAAAGAGGTCATTACCATATAAAAGAACGGAAAAATCATGACAACGGCTCCGAGCGAAAGCAGGATGAAAACGATAATATTGATTGTTTTTTCTTTTCTGGAAGTGATTCCGGAAGATAATTGATCTTTATTTTTCATTTCATCCCTCCTAATCCATCGTCTTAACCCATTTATTCTGACCAATAAAGTTGATCAGCGTAATGGCAAAGATAATAATTGCAAGAATAACCGCAATCGTGCTTGCGTATCCAAGCTGATAGCTCTCAAATGCCTTCTGGTACAAATAAAACACGATTGTCGCGGCGCTGTATCCGATACCGCCGTTTCCGTTAGGCGTCATAACCTGTACTTCAACGAATACCTGGAAACCGCCGATCAGTGTTGTCACCAATATGTAAAATGTGACCGGAGAAAGCAGGGGCAGTGTAATGCTCTTAAACTTCTGCCATCCGCTTGCGCCATCCACCATCGCCGCCTCGTAATAAGACCGCGGAATATTTTGCAGGCCGGCCAGATACAGAATAATGGAGGTTCCAAGTCCCTTCCACACCATGAAAATGATCATGGACACTTTGATCAGCGCTTCGTCTCCCAGCCAGTTAGGCCCATGCAGTCCCGTCAGCGCTTTGATAATCGTATTTAAAAGACCGTAATCATAATTATATACCCATGCCCACAGAATCGATACCGATACGAGGGAGGAAATAACCGGCACATAGTACATGGTACGGAGAACTCTTACGCCGGGAATTTTCCGGTTCATACCCATCGCACAGACCAGACCGAGTATCATGCCAATCGGAATACCGAGCAGATAAATCGTTGTTGTCAGAAGGGTCTGCCAGAACCTTTTATCCGCAAATAATTTGATATAATTATCGAAACCGCAGAAGCGGTCCATCATCCCCGCAAAACCTTTTGCTCCGTTCCAGGTCGTCAGACTCGTCAGGAAAGCAAAAATAATGGGATACAGCATAAAAATAAGAAACCCCGCTGCCGGAGCCGCTACGAATAAAAGCCCCCATTTTTCTTCGCGCCTGGCCATTGCAGACAATTTACTTTTTTGTTTTTTACCTTTTCCTGCCATGATGCCACCTTTCTTACCATCTCTTTTTATAAAACAGGTGCGGACAGCCGCAACTGTTTCCGCACCTTATTTTCTGTTTACTGACCGTTTGCCGCTGCCTTCATTTCATTTGCGTTATCGAGCGCCGCCTGCATTGCGGGCTGTACCTGAGCGCAATATTCAGCTGCTGTCATTTCGCCGTTCAATACATACTCATAACCGCCGTTTAAGAATTCCTGCCACCAGTCACCGTTGTATGTATAAGTAAGTTCAACAAAAAGACCTTCGTATTTGTCAGTTCCCTCGATGTAATTGAAGATAACATCTACATTCTCGCCGTAAGGAATCGTTCCGTCAGCAATTCTGTCTTTGAAATCACCCTTAGCATAGCTCATGATATTCGGAATCTGTAAGGATGCGCCTGTTGTCTCACCGGAAAGCACTCTCTGACCTTCCAGGTCGGTGGAAAACAGTGTGATCAGCGCCGCTGCAGCTTCCGGATATTCCGTATCAGCGGAAACCGCAAAACCTACGGAACCGTTACGTGTCATGGATTTTCCGGTAGAGCCTGTCGGCCATGCGCATAAGCCCCACTCATAAGGGAAAGTATTCTCATCCATAAATGCGCCTACATCCCATGTACCGCATGCATAGAAACCGATCTGTCCATCCAGCCATCTCTGGTATCCGCCAAGAGCGGTATCCTGCTCAACGGTAGGGGTTACGTTATACTTGCATGTCAGGTCTGCAAAATACTGGAACGCATCGATAAATTCCTGCTGTCCGTCGATTACTACCTGCGTATAATCTTCGTTCAGGAAGTGGCCGCCATTCGTATAAATGAATGCATCCAGAGCCCACTGAAGCGCGTTCGCGCATCCCCACTGATCGATTTCGCCGTCACCATCTTTATCGATAGTCAGCTTTCCACATACCTCAAGGAACTCTTCCCATGTATACGGATTCTCCGGATCGGGATATTCTACGCCGGCTTCATCAAATAATGTTTTGTTATATGCAAATGCAAAAGTGGATAAGTCTTTCGGCAGACAGTAAATCGGACCGGCTCCCGCCTGTGTTCCGTCATAGCGGTACGCTTCCGTAATTGCCGGCCATAAGTCGTTGATGGTTTCTTCCGGAACATACTCATCCAGCGGAAGAATATAACCGTCATCCACATTCGCCGCAACGGTATCAGGTCCTACATAGAAGATATCAGGCATATCGCCTGCTGCCTTATAGGCAAGAATTTTCTGACCATATTCGTCAGCAGTCGTTACTTCAAACGTAACGTTTGCTCCTGTTGACTCCATGAATTTATCGATCAAAGACTGGTACACTGCTTTTTCATGATCCTGAGCATAAATGAATACGGTGATATCCGCATCTCCAAACTCGCCTTCAACGGCAACATTGTCTGTCGCGGATTCGTCTACCGTGATCTGAGCTCCTACCTGCTCATTTGCCCCCCCCCTCATCGGAATTTGTGCTGCTGTCCGCCGCAGGGGCTGTTGTGTCGTTTGTTCCGTTTGATGCGCTGTCGCTTCCGGAATTTCCGCATCCTGCCAGACAGGATACTGCAAGCGCGGATACGAGCATCATACTGATTAATTTCTTTTTCATAGTGACCTCCTTTTTCTCGCTACATTTTTCGTGATCATTTCTTTGATACAGATTTTACAGAAAAATCTATACTATTTTTGGTTTGCCGGCAATTTAGCACAAATCCATTTATGGTTTTTGTGCAATATGTATATTTGTTTCTGTTTCTGATCAATCTGATATACATATAGTACAATGTACCTTTTCCCTTGTCAATATATATTTTAATATTTATTAAAATATTTTTATAATTTATAAAAGTTTAAACTACAAATACATGACCGCCCAGATCGTTTCGTTATTTTCCCCGACTGCCATCAGGCACCTTACGGCATTGCCCGCCTCATCAGTCATATCAAGAAGCACACCGTCATAAATAATACCGTTCTGCACAATACTGATATAACAGGTTCCTTCTTCCAACTCGTAATTTCCCTTTGTGCCGTCTTCTCCTGAAATGGAACCGCCCCTGAACGTTACGGCCTCTCCCGAATGAATTTCCGCGCCGATATCCGTTCCATGGTTCAACAGATACCATTTCCCTTCGATCTCCTTCTTCTTATATCCTTCTTCCCGGAGGCTTTCTCCCGCATAGGCAAAGGGCGCCGCGACAAACCATCCGTTCTTATTCAGAAACATCTGATGTACTCTCGGCTCGTGATATTCCGAACCGCTGTCGAAGCGCTGGTGATAAACCAGAAATCTTTTTCCGTCCTCATCCACAAGGGCCGAACAGTGACCCGGAGCCATATAAGCGGTCTTTAAACTCGGAAAGAAATAATTGCCCATCATTTTTACACCGAGTCCCGAATGTTCCGCCACATACCCGAAAGTGCTTCCTGACGCATCCAGATACGGTCCCTCCACCTTTTCGGAGCGGTAACAGCGGATCTGGTAGCCGCCTTCTCTCGTCAGACCGCCATAGGAAACGAGAAGATAATAATATCCGCTTTCTTCATCCCGGAAAATATACGGCCCTTCGCAGGAATTATGCAGGCCGCCAATCAGATATCTGCCGAAATATTGATCGATATGAGCCGATTCGTCCGCCTCCGGATGAATCGGATATCCCGTCGCCTCGTCGATTTCCAGAAGCCAGATACCGCCGGACCATGAACCGTAGACCATCCACATTTTTCCGTCAGTGTCATAGAAGATTGTCGGATCGATGCAGTTGGGGTAATTCAGATGATTGTATTCCGCCGCCTGTACATAATCCGAAATCTTCACATCTTCACCCATAATCTCCCTGAAATTCGTTTTATCCACCGTCTTGGAGGTAAAACCGGAGTACAAAATGGTATCCACATAGCTGTAAGGGCCGGTAATCTCATCCGCAACAGCAAAACAGAGGTTGGAAGTCCTCCAGTCGTGGCTTGTGGAAAAATACATCACCCATTTTCCCATTGCTTTATTATAGATTACATCCGGCGCCCATACCGCATAGCCGCCTTCCACATACTCTCCTACATAGGCAAATGCCTTCATATCCTTGTCGAACAGATTATCAAACAACGGATTGTTTCCGTTCACGCCGCTCGCGAAAGATTTCCAGTCCTTCAGATCCGCGCTCTGCGCCGCCTCCATATGGGAACCGAAAATATAATAATTTCCGTCCGCCTTCACGATGGAAGGATCATGCACGGATACCCCCACAGCCATGTTCCCCTGTTCAATTTCCGAAGCATCCTTCCCCTGCTGTTTTCCGCATCCGGAAAGTGAAGCGGCCAGAGCCGACAACATCATCCCACATATCAAGATACCTTTTCGTTTCATTTCACTCCTCCATAATTTTTTAAATTATTTTTGTTTTATATCAACATTGTATACAGATTGTCCAATGTTTTCAAGTATGTACACGAATATTTGGAAGTTTTATCTATTATAATTGCACATTGCCCTTTTTTAATTTATAATTATATAAAATATTATGTTTCCTGATAGGAGGTATATACCATGTCTGACATCCATTATCCCAAGCAACCGCCTGCGGAACCGGCCAAACCGAAACACATTGCCCCCGGAGAACGGGATCTTCCGGGTCTGTGGATGACCCATGATCCGGCCGTTTACTACGACGCCGGAAACCGCAGCTATTACCTGTACTGTACCGGAGCCGTCTGCAAAAAATCCAAAGATCTGCTGCACTGGGAAAGCCTCGGAAAAGTCGTCGCTGATCCTCCGGAAGAGTCTGTTGCATGGACCCAAAGCCATGATATCTGGGCTCCCGATATTGTAAAGGTGGGAAAAGAATATCGCCTCTATTGCTCCAATTCTTCCTGGGGCGTGAGGCAGTCCTGTATTTTCCTCGCAGTCTCTGACAGCCCGGAAGGCCCCTTTATTCCCAAAGCCTGCGTTCTCAAAACAAGCGATGAGCTTCCTGTAAATGCCATCGACGCAAACATCATCGAAGATGCGGATTCCGGCAAACAGTATCTTCTGTACGGTTCCTTCTGGGGCGGCTGTCATATGCTTCTGCTGGATAAAAAAACCGGACTTGCCGCCGAAACGGGCATCGGTTCCTGTATCGCCAGACGGCCTTCCTGGATGAGCGGCGCAATCGAGGGTCCCTATATGGTATACCACCCTGTTTCCAGGTATTATTATCTTTTCGTCTCTTATGGTTCCTTAAAAAGTGATTATAATATCCGAATTGGCAGAAGCCGGAAGATTACCGGCCCTTTTTATGATTTTCACGGACGTGACCTTGCAGATGGTACGGATAATGACAATACCGCCGGCCTTATGATATCCTGCGGCTACCGATGGTTCGACGGCATTCCTTATATGGCCCCCGGCCACAACTCCGTTCTGATGAACCCCGATGGCAGAATGTTCTTAGTATCCCATATCCGGGAAATGAATTTTACAACCGACCACGAACCCTCCACCCTGCAGATACGCCAGCTTTATCTGACACCCGATGAATGGCTTATCGCGGCCGCACAGCCTTATGCGGGCGAAACGCTGCAGCCGCTGTCTGCGGAGGATCTGATCGGAAACTATGAAAGAATCTCATTGATGCCTTCCGTTCCACAGGGCATTCAATGCGCCCACCCCTTCCGGCTTATGGAAAACGGGCGAATGGAATGCTGCTCCATACTCGGAACATGGCAAATGACAGGCAGTTATACGCTTACCGTTCAGTATGGAAATACAGTGGAAACCCTGACCGCCTCACCGGCATGGGACAGGGAGCTGAACCGGCCGACGCTGTCGCTTTCGGGTCTGTCGGACAGAGGCATCTGCTCCTGGTACAAGAAACGACCTAACTGATCTCCATCCAAAACTCTTCTTTTTCACCGCAGAAACCGGGTTCTTCGAAATACGAGCTGTATAGCTGTCGAATTTCTTCATCCGTCTTTACGGAATCATAAACCGTCAATGCGGAAACATATCCCTGATAGGACTTCTGGAAAGGATCGCCCCCCAGAAGTACCTGTCTGCAGGATATCATGGTCGGCACATCTACGCGGTACCCCGCTTTTCTTCCATTGAGATAATAGCAGATCGATTCACTGAAAGAATCATAGGTAATTGCAACAAAACACCATTTATGCAATGCTGCGGCACGACAGAACGTATCATGCCATCCATTGTTCACATCGATATCCTCACTGATACGGTATATGCTTTGCCCGCCCCCAAGGCTGGGCACAAGCGATGCAAACCCTTCCAGATAACGCATATAGATCACACTTGTCCACGCAAATGCCGCCTCCGGCTTCATCCACAGCGCAAACGTATAACTGTTGCTGGAAAACAGGCTTCCGGGATAGCAGATCAGATTCTGTCCGACTTCCCCTCCCGGAAAATATATGCCGCCCCGGATATCACTGATGCCGGACACAAATTCCACTCCGGAACCGATGATCTCCCCTGCTATTTCATTTTTTGAATCATCCAGCGTATTCAGAAAATCGAAAACCTTACTTTCGTCCTTATGAGCGGCCTGCGTCCGTACATATTCCCGATACTCCACAAAGGGCTTTGGAAGCATATAAAAACTGCCTGACGCCGCATCGCATCCGCAGCTGCTTAAGAAAACAACCTCGTCCTTTTCCACAATTCCCTGCGCCACTAACAGAAACTTCAGATCTTTTCCAAGCTTGATCAATGTTTTAATAATCTGCCTTCCCCGATTGTTCTTCCAGTTTTCCTTTAGATAGGTTTTTTCGAATTTCAGGCTGTCGATCGGGAGCGCCCTTAAATAGCGGAAACTGGAGAAGTCCGTTCCAAAATGGATCATCGCGAGTAAGAATCCCTGGCTTTTCAGCTTTTTCATGGAATCGATCAGCTTATCCACGCCCCTTGCGGCAAATGCCCTCTCTTCGATTTCCAGCTCGATCTCTTCCGCGCTCACCTCATGGCGCTTCATGATTTCCTTTAATCGTTCTCCAAGATTTTCATCCAGAAAAAGCAGCCTGGATAACTGCACGCCGATCCGCGTCCGGTCCTGTTCTTCCTTCCGAAAATATTTTAAATCCCTGCATACCGTCTCAAAAGCATATAGATCCACTTCTTTTATCAGACTGTTGCGTTCCAGCAGCGGCCTGAAATCCGCCGCCTTCCAGACCGTTTTCTCATCTCTTTTCCAGACAACACAGGCCTGCGTCTGTTCCAGCCGGGAACTCTGCATATGATAAACCGGCTGATAAAGAATCTCAAACTCCCCATCCTTCAGAGCCTGTTCCGCATTTTCCTCCATTTCCTTTTCCCGGAGAAACTTTTCTTCCAGATCGTTATAAAAAACATAGCAGCTTTTTCCATTCTGCTTTGCTTCATACATGGCGGCATCGCTCTGGCTGAGAAGCTGGTCCAGATTCGTATCA
Organism: uncultured Lachnospiraceae bacterium; assembly: GCA_937910785.1. GTDB lineage: Bacteria > Bacillota > Clostridia > Lachnospirales > Lachnospiraceae > UBA3282. The sequence goes on from CALDLG010000183.1 coordinate 13,372, forward strand.
CAGGACGCCTTAAAAACAATACCGATGCTCAGAGAAACGATCGCAAAAAACTCCATCTCTCTGTCTCTTTTACGCATTCCCGCTAACATACGCTCCGCCGTACCGGCCAGCTCTTCTCTGGATTTTGTGCCGCAGAACATGACGACAAATTCGTCCCCGCCCAGACGCACGACAACGGAATCAGGCGCGCATTCCCGTAAAAGCGCTCCCGTCGCGCGCAACAGCTCATCTCCCGTTCTGTGGCCGTATACGTCATTTACTGTTTTGAAATTGTCCAGATCCAAAAACATGAAATGAATGTCGTCCTTTCCCGACAATTCCTCATATTTCTCATATAATCCCTTACGACTGTATAACCCTGTCAGATCGTCATACACATTGTTTCCCACCATAACAGCTACTTATCCCCATTGTCTTCCCCCGATACCACATTGTTCAGACTTTACTGCAGAAGCTCCTCCATACAGTAATCTCTGATTGCGGTCTCATATAAATTATTGCCTTCCGAATCGATTACAACGATCACCGGAAAATCTTTCACTTCCAGCTTCCGGATGGCTTCCGTCCCCAGATCGTCATAAGCGATTATCTCCGATGAAAGTATGGATCTGGAAAGCAGAGCGCCGGCCCCGCCTACTGCGGCAAAATATACCGCTCCGTTCCTGACAATCGCTTCCTTTACGGCATCGGAACGCTTTCCTTTTCCGATCATCCCTGCAAGCCCCAGGTCTAATAACGCCGGCGCATATTTATCCATACGGCTCGCCGTCGTCGGCCCCGCGGAACCGATTGGCCTGCCCTCTCTGGCAGGAGACGGTCCCATATAATAAATCACATTATGAGCCATATCGAACGGAAGCGGTTTTCCCTTTTCCAATTCCTCCTGTATTCTCTTATGCGCGGCATCCCTTGCCGTGTAAATCGTTCCACTGATATACACATAATCCCCGGATTTTAATTTCCCGGCATCTGCCGCATCTATCGGCGCCTGTATATGATGTTCCATATGAATAATCATGCCTCTCTTCCAATTCATCTTATCCCGGTCGTTTCTAAATCACCCTCACCGCATGTCTGTTCACATGGCAGCAGATATTGACGCCTACCGGCAGTCCGGCGATATGGGTCGGATAGGTATTGATATTAACCGCAAGCGCCGTCGTCGTTCCCCCCAGACCACCCGGTCCGATACCGGTCCGATTGATCTTTTCCAACATCTCTTTTTCCAGTTCTTCCACATAGGGAATGTCTGAATGTTCATCGACGGGCCTCGTCAACGCCTTCTTTGCCAGAAGCGCACACTTCTCAAATGTACCGCCGATTCCAACACCCACCACCATGGGAGGACAGGCATTCGGCCCGGCTTCCCTTACAGCGTTCAGAATCGCCTTTTTAACGCCTTCTATGCCGTCTGCCGGTTTCAACATAAACACCCGGCTCATATTCTCACTGCCAAATCCCTTCGGCGCGACCGTAATCTTTACCTGCTCCCCCGGCTTCATTTCATAATGAATGACCGCCGGCGTATTATCCCTCGTATTCTCCCGGATAATGGGATCATTTACAACAGATTTTCGAAGATATCCTTCGGTATATCCTCTTCTTACGCCTTCATTGACGGCATCTTCCAGAATTCCGCCTGTAAAATGGACATCCTGTCCGATCTCCATAAAGATAACCGCCATACCCGTATCCTGGCAGATTGGGATCATATCCTCTCCGGCAATTTTCAGATTCTCCTGCAGCTGGCATAAGATCTGTTTCCCTAACGGCGACTTTTCTGTGTCCGCCGCGCTTTTCATAGCTGAATCCATGTCCTGCGCCAGAAAATGATTTGCCTCGATACACATTTCTTTTATATGATTCGTAATTTCAGTTACATCAATTATACGCATTCTGTCTTTACCCTATAATTTTATTCCTGATTTCTTCCAGTTCCTCCGCAGAAGGCTCACCGGGCTTCCAGCCAATCTTCTGACCGTCATCCTGATACCTCGGAATCAGATGCATATGGAAATGAAATACGGTCTGTCCCGCAGTCTCTCCATTGTTCTGCATCAGATTAAAACCGTCACAATGAAGTCTGTCCGTCATCCGCGCCGCCATTCTCTTAGCAAGAATCATCGCATGCGCCGCCGTATCCTCCGGCAGCTCATACAGATCCGCATAGTGGCTCTTTGGCAGAATCAGGGCGTGTCCTTTCGCCGCCGGCCCCAGATCAAGAATGACACGAAACTCCTCATCCTCATACAATGTCTTAGACGGTATCTCTCCGCCCGCAATTTTACAGAAAATACAATTCTCTTCTTTCATCCCGACACCCATCCCTTTCTCTCAGCTCCAAACGCTTCTGTCTGTGAATCCGCCGCGGTCTACGCGAATATGAAAACCATATCCAGCGTTTTCAGAATTTTGAAGTCACCCTTCAGCTTCATATCTCCGGCCATAAAGGACCGCTGGAACGTCGTCTCCCCGGATATGATCTCCTCCATGGAATCCCGGCTCATCTGAATCTCCACATCAAATGCCGTTCCGTCTCCGTAAAAGCAGTTCATTTCCGCGCCGTTCACTTCAATGATCAGAGGCTTCTTTTTCTCCTCGATCACAATCTTATATTTCGCCGCAACACCCGCCTGCGGCTGAAAATGCGATCTCAGCTCCTGCAGAAATTCCGTCGTATTCTCTTTCTCACCGCTTCCCATCATGCCCCTGAACAGACTGGTCAGTTCCTGAATATCCGCTTTCTGGCGCTGTACATAGCTGTCGTCGGATACATACTGGGACAGCTGCTCAGATTCCTGCGGTGTCAGGTCAATACTGCGGGGAATGGAGATTTTCTGTTTGACGGCCTGATTACTCGCCGGTAGACAGGGCATTTTCTGATTGATTGTCCGATAAAGGTTTTCCGCCTTTTTCTCGATGATACGCAGATATTCCTCATTGTCCTCCAGAATGCTGGTATCGGCAATATAGCCACAAAGCCCGCTGCAGGGCCGCCCACCCAGAATCTCCCATGCGGTGGCAAGATTCAGTTTACCCTCCTGTTCTCCGTAAGTGGTGGACATGACAATCGGGCACATATAAATTTCACTGATTTTGTCTTTGTCTCCGTACAGCCAGCAGGCATCCAGAAACTGCTGCATATAACCGCCGATGCCATACCATTCAATGGTCGTTGCGAGAATGATTCCGTCCGCTTCCTTAAGCGTCTGGGGCAGGGTCGTAATGCTGTTCTTTAAATCCATCAGCCGGAAAGTCTCGACGCTCACGCGCAGCTCATCCAATACTTCTCCCATTTTGTTCAAAACATAAAGCGTCGGATCATCTACCAGTCCTCTGCCGCCATAGTAAATATTTATTTTCATCTTCGTAACCCTGCCTTTCTCTCACCGGGTGTAAACAACCAGATCATGCCGGCCATCAGAAATCCCATCATCAGACCGCCCACATGGGCCGCATTATCGATATTTGTCCCGGTAAATCCACAATATAAGGAAAATGCAATCGAAAAGGCGATTCTTCCTGCCGTAATACCGGCAAGTTTTCCTCTGTGCACAAGCGCCAGCATCAGAAGCGCTCCCTCCACACCGAATACGGCGCCGCTGGCGCCAATCGCGCTCACGAAATCTCCCGTAATCAATTCATATCCTGCCGAAAAGACATTTCCGACCAATCCTGACAGAAAATACAATCCCAGATACGGCAGATGCCCGATATGCTTCTCCACAACATTCCCAATATAGTATAATATCAGCATATTGCTGACCAGATGCCCAATGTCCGCATGAAGAAACATGCTGGTAATCATCCGATACCAGCTGCCGCTTTGTATCAGATCCATGACGCTGAAATCACCTATATTATATATCAGGCTTCCGGTAAATGTACATATCATGAACAAAATAACATTAACCGCAACGAGAACTATGTTTACGAAACAAAGGCGCATTCCGCTTTTGACCGCCCCGGCAGAACCGCTCCGGCTTAACGCTCTGTCCTTTTCCCGGTTTCTGTCAGGTGCCGAAGCTGTCTCCTCCAGAAATTTCTCCAGCATTCCCTTCATTCCATAAAAATCCGCCACCTGATTTTCATGGATCAAAAGCCGGTCGGCCGCGGAATCTATTAACCAGCAGAACGAATCGCTGCCGCACAGCCGCTTTGCTTTTTCAGTGTCCGTACCGATCAGGAGCGAAAGGATATGCACCTCTTCAAATCCCTTTGCCCGGAAGAACTCCCGTATCTTTTCCTTAATATGCGCATACTGTTCCTCTGTTAAATACAAATTCGGTTTATAATCGATCACGTGCAGCACATTCACATAGGTGCTCTCCCTGCGGAAAAAAAAGGAAAATTCCGGAAGGTTTGAGGGCACCTTGCAAAATCCCTGTCCTGTCAGCAGATCATCTAACTGTGCAAGTATCATGATACGGTTTCCGCCTTCCATTTATCATACGGACAGGCATTTTTACGAAGGGCCGCCCGCAGCTCCACGAAGCAGCCGCAGGCCCTGCACATCCCATCCAGCAGCAGATCACACTCTTTGCAGTAACGAAGCCGCTCTTCATATACCGGCCGGCCAACCTTAATATCCGGGTCCAGATTTGCGACATAGGTATGCAGATTTCTGAAGTATTCTCCCTGGTCCATATCGGCCGTCAGACATTTCCTGCAGGGACGTCTCTGCCCTTCCATCATTTGATGCGGAAGGAAATAACACTGCACGCGGGCATGGTAAAGCTTATCTTCCTGCCGTCCGCCTTATAATCCGTAAAGGTTTCTTCTCTGACCGTCTCCGGTTCCTCAAATGTATTGTATGCATTCATCTTTCCTGTCAGAATCGCCGCTTCAATTTCAGAAGGCTCCATTTCTTCCAGAAGCATTTCAACCGGCACAGCCTCCGACACCGACAGGTTATTAACGGTCACGTTCACCGTACCGTCTGCGCTGACCGATACGGACTCGCTGACCGACGGAACCTGACAGCCTTCCTCTACACCGGCCGGCTGACTGCCTTCTACAAAACTTTCTACCAGTTCCGCGCCCTGATGATGCTTATACATATGGAAAACATAATAGGTAGGTGTTTTAATCATCTTCGGCCCTTCCGTCAGTATCACGGACTGCAGTACATTGACCATCTGCGCGATACATGCCATCTTAACGCGGTCACAGTGCCTGTTGAAAATATTAAGCGTAACACCTGCCACAAGCGCATCTCTCATCGTATTCTGCTGATACAGAAATCCGGGATTGGTCCCCGGCTCCACATCAAACCAGCAGCCCCATTCATCCACTATCATGCCGATCTTTTTCTCCGGATCATACTGATCCATAATCGCGCCATGGCGCTCGATCAGCTCTTCCATATAAAGCGCCTTTTCCATCGTCAGATACCATTTCTTCTCGTCAAAATCCGTCGCGCTTCCTTTATCCTGCCATCCGCCCGGATGTACATAATAATGCAGAGACAGCCCGTCCATAAAACCGGGATTTCCGTTTTCGGGCGCCGGCTGCGGCCGCGCGGTGCAGGTCTTCAAAACATTCTCGGTCCAGAAATAGTCATCCGAATTCGCCCCGCAGCAGATCTTCTGAATCGGCGCGTCTTTACGGTACTGTCTGACATAAGTCTGATATCTGCGGTACAGATTTCCATAGTAATCCGGCGTCATATTGCCGCCGCATCCCCAGTTCTCGTTTCCTACCCCGAAATAATCGATTTTCCAGGGTTCCTCATGTCCGTTCTTCTTCCGCAGATCCGCCATCGGAGAAACGCCCTCGAAGGTAGCATACTCCACCCACTCGCTCATTTCCTGTACGGTTCCGCTTCCCACATTTCCGTTCACATAGGTTTTGCAGCCGAGCTGTCGGCATAATTCGAAAAATTCATGTGTACCAAAGCTGTTATCTTCAACCACGCCGCCCCAATGCGTATTGATCATTTTCTTTCTCGTCTCTTTCGGGCCGATGCCGTCTTTCCAGTGATATTCGTCCGCAAAACAGCCGCCGGGCCAGCGAAGCACCGGAATCTGCATTTCCTTCAGGGCCTCAACCACATCCCTGCGCATACCGTTTTCGTTGGGAATCTCCGAATTTTCTCCGACATAAAGCCCTTCATAAATACACCGGCCGAGATGCTCGGAGAAATGTCCGTAAATTTCAGGTCGGATCTGCCCCTTTTTATGTTTCTCGTTGATAAATAATTTTGCCATATCCCTGCTCCTTATCTTAGTATCGTTCTCTTTATTTTCCATTATATTAAAATAATTTAAAGAAGACAACTTGTTTTTATCATCGGTAGCAGTAATTTAGCTTTCCGAACCGGATTTCGTCGCCCGGTTCTATCTCCACCGTCCCACTCGGTTCCATACGCAGTCCGTTCTTGTAAGTTCCGTTCGTGGAGTTCATGTCCGTCAGAAAAACTTTTTCACCCTGTTTCTCAATCCGCGCATGCAGTCTGCTGATAGAGGCATCCGAAAGCACACAATCAACGCATCCCGGCATTTTTCCGATACTGAACGGAAACTGTGTCAGATTAATATGCTTTTTGTTTTTCTTATCCAGCGAGTACAACTTATATTCCGCCTTCTGTTTCCGCATATCGATAAAAACCGTTTCTCCGCACCGCATCATCGGCTCTTCCGCACCCGGCTCCGGCCTTCCCGCCGCTATCCTCCGCCCTCTCTCCGCCAGACCTTCCTCCACTGTCCTGCTCATACCTCTGTCCAGTACATTCTCGATTACGGCCGGCGGCTCTTCCCGGAATTCGTTTTCAATTTCCCACAGCCGGTCCCTGTCCTCCGCTTCCTTTTTCCGTTCTTTTTTTCCCGAGCGCAGAACCTGAACCACTGAAAAAACAAAGCATAATCCCATGACTGCCAGACAGCATAACAATAACATCTCCTCCTGTTCCGTCAACAGAAAGCGAAAATAAATCCACAGCGCCGCTCCGGCTCCGCCTAAAGATATCAGTGCAAAAACACCGTAAAAGATTCCGTTTCCTTTTGCAGGAGACGGCAAGGTCCCACCCCCGGCATTTTCTTCCATGAAATCCCTTTCATACAGGCCACAGTCATCCTCGGGGACCGGCAGCAATCCCGGCATCCCCGTACTTCCCCGCTCAGCGCTTCCGGTTCCCGCATATCCTCTCCCGGCATCCGCCGCTCCGGTTTCCACGGGCGCTTCAATAACACTTCCTGCTGCCGCATCGGCTCCTTCCTCCTCTTCCCATAACGCCAGCGTATCCTCCAAAGAAAAATAATGTTCCGAGGACATTTCATAAATCCTGTACATCAGATCCGTCAGCCTCTGATCTCCCATATCAATATGATTTAACAGAAAATCCATCAAAGGCTCATACGGCTTTTCGCCATCCTGTTTTTTTCCCGGGTAATACAGCCCAAAATACCGCCTGGTCGTAAAATCGTAGTAAATACTGTCCGGTCGCAGTGACAGCGCCGTTTCCTCCATAAAAAACCTGCCCAGCGTACGACAGATTCCACAAAGCTGTCCGAATAAATCCCTGACCTGCCCGGAAGACATCTTTTTGTTCCTGTAAAGGTTCTCAAAGGATACTCTGGAACTGATATCATAATAAAAATAGGCGTCTCCGTTCATATGTCTGACGGAACACTTTAAAATCCCGTCTATCCGGCCGGAAACAAGCATACGGCCACCATAGCTTTCCGCTGCAGCCGCATCTTCACATTTTAAAATCAGATAGTTATGTTTATAATCCTTATAGTATCTTGCTTCTGTCATTAAAAATACGCTCCTCCTTTTTATTTCTTTCTCTTCGGATTCCCCAGCACATTTTCTGCCATCCGACAACGACGGACTATTTTGGTCGGATTCATGATTCGGGCGCTTGCCTGTGTCTGAATCCGCCAGCCGTCATTTCCGGCCATTGTCAGAAAATGACCGACCGGCACTCTGACGCTGCAGCTTCCGTAAACAGTAATTTCCCGTCCCTTTTTGTCTGTGTCTGCCCATACGCCGTCTGTCCCGAAATATTTTTCTCCAAACTGTTCCTTCAGATGTGCATTGACATAGGAAAGCGCTTCACTTTCATCCTTCTGAATGCTTCCCCGAAAACATACCGCGTAGGCATCCTGAAACAGCACACATTTATCATAAAGGTAGAAACCTGCATAAATCAGAAACACAAATACAAAGATAACCCAGGGTATGATAAATCCCGCTTCCACCGTCATATATCCGTTCATCCTCTTACCACGCAAAAATAACAACCCCCATTCCGAATCCGAGAAAAGGCACAAACGGTATTCTGCTGTGTCTGTCTGCTCTGTGAAATACCATTAACAATAATGAAATCATGGCCGAAAACACAAGCGCAGCGCACAGTGCAAGAAAGCACCGGTAAAACCCCAGAAGAAGTCCGACGGCCAAAAGAATCAGACCGTCTCCATATCCAACCTTTTCTCCGGTACAAAACGCGGTCAGCAGAAAAAACATGCCGGGCAGCAAAGACATTCCGGCCTCCGCTGCCGTCAGACCTTCGGCTTTCATCTGCCATACGCCTGCTCCGAACGCAGCGGTCATCCCCGCAAGAATCAACGGCAGCGGAATTTCCTTTCTCCTGATATCGCATACCGCGCAGATTCCGATGAAAATAAGTGCTATCCCCTCTGTTATAACTTCTATCCGCATTTGGAACACTGTCTCCTTCCCTCCGCCTGTGACAGCGGTATTGTATAGATTGTCCTTTTTAAGCCGGAGCAGGTCAGCAGATCATGATAGCTGCTGCCCTGTTCGGTAATATACACAATTTCTCCCCCGTTTCTTCTTCCACAGATTTCGCAGGCATAATATCTGCCGCCTGACCGGTTTCTGTACCCGTCTATGGAGCCGGCGTCAACGGACCGTATGGAAGGGTTCAGATAAGTGCAGTTTCGGTCCGTATGATATACCGTACCGGTTTCCGTAATATAAACCATTGGATCTTCCTTTGTAAAACCGCTGTTTCCGTTTTCCACATCATAACCGGTCCACGCCCGCCCATAATAGCACTGTTCTACCCGGAACCCGCCAAACCCCGTTACCGGAAAAACCGGATCCACCTGATAGGACAGGCGAATTTCAATCATATCATTTTTCTGCATTATGGAGGTTCCTGCAAAAGAAACGCCGGCGGCTCCGTTCCGGATACAGGAATCGTCCAGGTATTCCCTGCCTGCATATCGCAAAATCTGATTTTCCGCATAAGCCTGTGTCAATGCCGTCATGGCAATCTCTTCCGGCAGCGCACCCTCCATTGCCCTCCCGTACGCATATCCGGCAAATGCCAGCTGATTTCCTGTCTGGTGCAGGGCGGCGCTGAACCGGCTCTGCATGCCGATCATATTCATTGATGACATGATCTGAATCATGCAGAACAGAAAGAATGGGAGCGCAAATGCAGCCTCTACCGTAACGGACGCTCTGGGCTTCCACGAGATAAAAGAGGACACCCTCCTTATCGGCCCATCCTGGTGAAGAATTTTCAGATGTGTCCGGAGAGAATTTGTCGTCGAATTTTTTTGATTTTCAGTTATGTGCTGATGTGACCGTAAGAAGGGCATCCTCTTTTATCTCCTTTCCGCCCGCCAAAGGCAGTCTTTCCCTAATAGAATCCGTATTGCCGCTCCATTTCGTAATGATAGCCAAACCCGCTCGTAACCGACAGCTTTGCCCGGAATGCATCAAAACATCCATCTATTCGAAAGGCTTCATTTCCCGGCGTCTGCCGGATATCCATTTCCATAATATCCATTGCACGGAAGGTCCTCTCATGATCATCCGTCAGAAACAGCATAACCTCCAGATATTCCCGATAACTGAGCCCTCTGCCCTCTCCTCCGTCGTCGGACAGACTGCCTTTTACATTTTTAATGCTGTTTATACCTGTCTTCCAGTCCGCCGAAGTCTTTACAACCGGCACTCTGCCGCCCCGCAGCAGCGTTTTGACATCCTGCAGGCTTTCCACATACGCCCATGCATAGAGAATCGTATACTTCACCGGCTCGGCCAGCTCCGGGCACATCATCACCGCCGTCAGCGCAAGCGCCATTGCTTCCGCCTCCGCCATTTTGCCGGCATCCGAAAGAATATAAATTACATTGGAAACCTCCCGCCACCGCAGAAGTCTTTTCGCCGTCTGCTCCAGATTCTGCCAGTCCGTATCCTTTCCGGCAATCATGTATTCGATCTGATACCGCAGAAGCGAGCCATCCTTTTCTTCTCCGTAATACCCGCATTTTTCAAACAGATAGGCAAGAAAAAGCATATTGTCCGGCATACCCGTAAGCTGCGCCGCCTCCTGGCAAATCCCGGTTCCATGCATGGGACTTCGATTGGAAATATACTGCGCCGCCGGCACCCTGACTGTCGATATGCTTCCGATATCATCCGCCACCAGATTCAATACCCCGATGCTTCTGGTTCCATTCGCGATATCCGCAGGATTATCAAGCGGTATTTCTTCAAATACGCCCTCCTCTACCTCTTCCTTCGGCAGTTCAATTTCATCGATCCGGGCCTGATAGCCTTCCCGTTCTCCCGCAACATCGCGGGATTCCAAACCGCTTCCCTCGATCTGTGCAGCATTTCCGGCAATTTTTTCCCACAAATATCCTGCCGGATAATCTGCCATATAATCCGCAATCTGACGTTTCAAAACGGCTCCTCCGGAATCGGATGCGATGGAATATTCCACGATTTCGGCAGATTCCACCCACATATCCAGAAAATCTCCGGATGGCCGGAAACCGCTTTTCTCGCTTCCCTGTAAATTTGCCTGTATATAATTCCAAAGATGCCCTTCCGTATTTCCAATATCTGGATTCCCCTTTCCATAGGACATATCCACAAACAGCAGATCGTACTGCCTAAGCAGCTCTCTGTGATATTCAGCCAGTACGGAATTCATTCCGATATCCGACACGCATTCGAATTTCATTCGAATGGCACTGATTCGTGCCCCTTCTATTACGGTGAATACAAGGGACAGAATCAATGACAGCGATAGGGACAAAAAAACCGTGATATACCCCTTTCTCATGACATTACCGTTTTGCTGTCTTTGGTAATCTTTTCGAATACCGTTTCCACAAGCGACCGAAGCTGTGTTTTGAAAATGATAACCAGTCCGATCAGGACAACAATAATTAAAATAATCTCCACCGTTCCCATGCCTTCCTCTTCTCTCATAAAATCTTTTATTCCTTTCAGTCTGCTTTCTCTCATCGCTCTTCTCCTCTCTTTCAAATGGTAAAATATGCCGGAATCATAATGATAACCATAACGATACACAGCATCATCATCATTGGCAGCAGAAGCTTCGTTCCGGCCTCTTCTCCTGCTTTTTTTGCATTATTTTTCCTTCCTTCAAATGCGCCTGCGGCTTCCTGTCGAAGCATTGACAGCAGATCATTGCTCCCTTTCCGCAGATTCTGCGACAGCAGCGTGGCAAGCTTCATATATGGCTGCAGTCTGCATCTTTTGCCCAGATGCGCGTATGCTTCCGCCTCTGAAACGCCGCTTTGCAGTTCATGCCGAAGCAGCACGATTTCCTCATATACATATCGCTTTCCTCTGGAGGGCTTCTGCTTTTTATAATCCTCACCCATCTTTTCAAACGCTCCGCGGATAGTCATGCCGGCCCCCATATACAGCGCCAGTCTGTGAACAATCTCCGGATAATCCAGCAGCAGTTCTCTGTCCCGTTCTGCCAGCCGCCGCTCAACCTCTCCGTTTCCGGCCCGGAACAGAAAGACCGCCGCAATGCACATAAGCAGAAAGAGAAATCCGCTTCCATCCTGTATCACCTCCTTCCATATCACATTCTGCGAGCCGATTTTTTCAGGCAGGATGAAGGCACCTTCCTCCCTGCTCGCCTGATTCCGCTCCTCCAACGACTGCTCGATTCTTTTTAACAGCAATTCCTGCTTTGTCAGGACGGCGGGCTGTATCCGTATCGGGAATACTTCTTCATATTCCAGTTCCCCGTACCGAAAGCAGGCCGTCAACATGACAATTTCAGCCGCTTCCAGTTCTTCATTCCATACGGTGCCATCCGGATGCACGAGGGAATAACAGTCCGTCTCCCACTCGATCTGAAAAGGGTAGCCTTCCAGAGAATCGATCAGCTCCAAATCTTCCGTCACCCGTTCCGGGCTCTCGTTATTGCCCAGAATTTCAGTGGAAAGAAGCGCGGCGGCCTCCCGGAACAGACGCCTGGTCTCTTCCTCCCGATATTGCCGTTCCGCTACGATATAACGGATTTCTTCCGGCTCTTCTCCTTCAATTTGTGCCGACAGGCTGACCTCAATATCTCCTTTCCCGTAAGGTTTTCTCTCTATATAACCCTCTTCCCGCAGATATTTCGAATCCTGCGCGCTCCATGCCGCACCAAGCGACAGCAAATCCCCTGCCAGAACAAGCAGCAGCACACGGCTGCACCGCCTGACATAAAACGCCTGCAGCTGATATTTTTCCGACAGCTCCGGATGAAGGAGCTTCAGACTGCCGCCAAGCCGGCTGCGCCGCATCTGTGCCTGATACCGACGTCTTTTACCGCCATACTTTCCTTCCAGAATATTTTTCCGTCTGATGCATAAGACCGCCGCCTTTAAGAAAAGCGTTTCACCCGGATAGGAATTTTTCTTCATTTCGCCGCGGTATGGAGCTATGTTTTCCCTTCGGGAAAAGAAAAACAACAATAAATATATAAGCAAAATTACAAGATATCCATAAATCATCTTTTGTCAAACCTCTATTTCCACTATTTTTTCCGAAAGAAGGAATGCTGCCAGATAAACAGCCATACAAATTGTCATAATCAGAATTCCCACCGGATTATGATACAGAACATCAAAAAAGCCTTTTGACGTCAGACTGATATAGAAAATAATAAAGAACGGGACAACATTCATAATTTTCTGTTCCAGCTTTCTGGAACTGAGCAAAACGTCGATCTCCCTGTCTACGGCCATCTTCTGCTCGATCATATCGGCTGTTTCGGCCAAAATCTCCGTCATATTTCCGCCGCTTCGTTTGGCCGTCAGAAAAACATCCGCAAACTGCATAATATCCTGCACATGACTTCTGCATCCCAGATCATACAGAAGCCTTTCCAACACGATATTATTTTCCAGCCCCTTTCCGATCGCATATAGTTCCCGGCATATCATGCTTTCCGCGCCATATAGCATTTCCATATCGCGGTACGCTTCTTTAAAAGCATTTTCAACGGAATATCCCGCTTTCTGATTTGCGGAAACCGACAGAACCGCATCTTTAAACTGTATGCTAAGCTCCTGCCTCCGTTTCTTCGCAAGCATCCTGCGCTTCTTTCGTCGAAAAAAGATCAAAAACGGAGTCAGGCACAGGAAGGCCCATACGGATCTGTAAAAGAAATATGCAAAGCTGCCTGTAAGCAGAAGTCCCTGTGCCAGATAAACCATCTGTTCTCCGGCGCTGAAAACATAAGTTCCGTAATCAGCCGTCATCCGCGGGGATACCTGCTCTTTGAAGTTTTTCCCCATAAACCAGATCTCCTTTCTTTTGTAATTTTCCAATTACCCTTCCGTTCTTATCCTCTCCTTCCTCCTCAAACCGAAAAAGTGTTTTCAACCCTATTTCCTCTTCCTCATATCCCAGTACCTCCACAATTTCCATTACCCTGCGGCTTCCGTCCCGGAGCCTGCCAAGATGAATGATGATGTCAAGTCCCGAAGCAATCTGCTGCTTCAGCGCCTTTAACGGCAGTTCCATTCCCATCAGAATCATATTTTCCAACCGGCTCAGCATATCTTTGGAACTGTTGGCGTGACCGGTGGACATGGAACCGTCATGACCCGTATTCATACACTGCATCATATCGAATGCCTCTCCTCCCCGGACCTCCCCGACGATAATCCGGTCCGGTCTCATTCGAAGTGAAGTCCTGATCAGATCGCGGATCGTAATCTCCCTGCATCCCTCTACATTGGCGTTTCTCGTTTCCATCCGCACGATATTGGGAATATTCAGAATTTGCAGCTCCGCATTGTCCTCAATTGTAATAATTCGTTCCTCCTCCGGAATATAATCCGATAATGCGTTGAGAAACGTAGTTTTGCCGGAACCCGTTCCACCGCTGATAAAAATATTGTACCTGGCCCTTACCAGTTTCCTCAGCCATCCGCAGACTTCCTCCGGAACGGAACCAAAGGAGATCAGATCTTCCATTGTAATCGGCCGGTCCGGAAATCTTCTGATCGTAACGATCGGTCCGTTCAATGCAACCGGGCTTAAAACAACATTGACTCTGGCCCCGTTTTTCAGCCTCGCATCCACGACGGGAGAAGCTTCATTGACTACCCGGTTACATGCGGCCACGATCTGCTGGATAATATCCTCCAGTTTCTCCTTGCTTTCAAACCTCTGATCCAGCCGGGAAAGCTGTCCGTCCCGTTCGATAAAAATATGTTCCGGTCCGTTAATCATAATTTCCGTAATATCCGTATTATCAATCAGCTCCTGCAGCACGTCCAGCTTCCTGACCGCATGGAAAAGCTCTTTTCGCAGCCATATCCTCTCTTCCAGCGACAAAGACAGCTTTTTCCCCTCACGCACCAACAGGCCGTCGATCAGTTCCTGCATTTCCTCATCCGATATTTCTCTGGAATAATCCAGTTCGGACCGAAGCCTGTCCCGAAACAGTCTTCGTAATTCATCCTGCCTGCTCTTCATACAAATCCTCCTGAATAATGGCTTTGACATAACGCGCCAGTTCTCCATGTGTCATAAGGTTCAGGTCAGACGGAAGCTTTTCAAACAGCGGAAACCGGCATTTCACAGTCTTTTCCGCAATATCGTCCCGTTCGTTCATGCGCAGAATCTGCTCGTACTGACTCATCTTGGCCATGGCAAAACCGTCATCCCTCGTAATTGTATATATCCTGTGGCAGTGCGCCAACAGCTCGAACAGCCCGTTCATTCCATCCGTTAAATCCAGAATCAGATACTCATAATCTCCGATGCTCTCAATCGTCCCAAGCAGCTCCATCCACTGTTCTCCGGTTATACTTCGCATGTCAAATCCCGACCGGCCCGGCGGAATAAAATCCAGTCCGTTGATGTTCTGCACGATGGAAGGCAGCCTTACGCCCAGCGTTTCCCTGGCGCATTTGAAATAATAAAGCACATCCAGCATATCCGTTGAAAATTCCTGTTGAAGCATCCTCTCAAAACCGGAACAGCACTCGAAATTCAAGTATAACGTTTTATGCTCTCTCGCTAACAGCTGTCCCATCGTCAGGGCAAAGGATGTCTGTAAGCATCTCCTGACCGGGGAATATATCCCCACTACTTTGATCTTCCACCTTTGCTCCGTTTTTCTTTCCGGCCTGTTTTTCTCCCATCCTTCCAGTTCCGTAAGACGCTCCGCTATTTCCCGGATAATCTCCGACGGACTCTGATATTTGTCAATGTAGCAATAGTCCCGCTCTGTTTTCCCGCCCCCTTCCCATAGCACGAATATATTGGGTACCGCAGGTTTTTCTTTCAACTGCCTTACGGCATTCTCCCCGATCAGCAGAACATAAATTTCATTTTTTTCCAGAAAAGACTCCAATTCCTCCACCCCCGTAAAAAGATGCAGCACATAAGGTATGGATACCTTTTCCGTTATAAATTCCGCCATCTGGAAGGCATAGGCTTCCTCCAGATCACAGACCGCTAAAATTCTCTGTTTCAATACAGCCCTCCTAACCCAAGCATTACGCTGATCAATACAGGCAATGCAAAATGTATTTTATTGCTCGTGTATCTCTGACAGTCCTCTATCAGATCTTCTCCGTACAGTCTCCACTGTTTTCTACAAAGCACGTCCGACAAATAGAAAAACAGATACTGCATCCTTTCTTTGAAATTTTCTTCCGAAACCATTTTACCGACAGAAAAAACTGCGCCGATGATAAAAGAAACGGCCATCATCCAAAGCAGCCTTCCCGCTGCTACGAAACTGCCAAGCATCAGAAACAGTTTCACATCTCCGGCTCCCAACCCTCCGATTTTGAACAAGGGATACAAAAGAATAAACGAAAGAAACATAGAGACTGCGGCATGAAAAACCCCCTGCCACTGGCATTCCTGAAAACGAAAGAACAGACCGGCCGGAATACCGAACAGAATAAGACCATTATAGATTCTGTCATATTTAAAATCCAGAAAAACCGCCGCCGCGAGCAGTACCAGCAACAGATACCGGTCACAGGTCAGTCCAATAAAATCACCTCCTTACCTTACCGTCAACATCTTTCAGACAACACCTTACAAATCAACACCATGAATTCATTGGAAGATACTTCCCGATACTGTATCAACAAACAGTTTGAATTGATATGATATCCTGTCCGCCTAATACGGACTCTTTAGAAGATAAATCGAATTATATACGCACTTTTCCGTCTTGTCCATACCTGTTTTGAAAAAATAATTTTTTTGTGAATATATCACAAAACTTTAAAAAAGTTAATTCCATAAAGCACAACTAACCCCGGAAATCCAAGGATTCCGGATGTCAAAAAAGTCACCGGATTAATCCCAACCGCTATAGAAATATCCCTTGCAATCAGAAAACTATTCAAAAAATAAATACCAACCGTTCCCATCACCGCACGCAGAACGAAGTTGATAACCCATTCAATTTTCCTTCCCATCGCTCCGATCAGAAGCACGAGAATACATACAAACAGAATCGCTGCAATTCCCCCAAATTTTTCCATAAGGCTCCTCCTTTTTCCGGCTGACTCGTTTTTTATTTAATCTATGTCTGCAGTTTCCCGAATATTACAAGAATATTCTTCCAGTTTCTGTATATACTGTATAAAAAAGGAATTAATCATAGCAGATTGGAGGAGACCAAAATGATTTTATTCCGTCAAAGCCCCTGTCAGGTTGATGCAGATGATAATATGGATTTTCACAAACCCACTCTTCATGAGGAACTTCTTCAAACGAGACGCGCTTTGGAAAACGCCTACAGCGGGTTCGATAACGTGACCGATCCCGATCTGATCGACTGCTATATCTATGAAGTAAATGCCGTAATGAAACGCTATAAATTTCTGCTGGAGCAGGCCGCCAAAAGCAATATGCTGCCGGAAGAAACCTATAGCGAGACTTATCATACACTGACTTTAACCAATTAAAAAAGTTTTCTGTAAAAAAAGAAGCAGATGTGGCTCCTGCGCCGTATCTGCTTCTTCTTTTCAAAACATCTTATACACAAAATCCCCGATTTGCCGCCGGGTCCGTAATATTTTCCGTCAGGGTATTTCTTCCATAGGTCAGCCCCGCATATACCGTCTGCGTATTACCCATAACCGGACCGGATGTATCCTGTCCCTCGATCTGCCGGTAAGCCGCATGCAGCTTTTCTATGATAAACTCCACATGCTCCAGATGCTCTTTCTGAAAATGCAGATCTGCCTGCGTCAGCTCCCTGCCGATATACAGATATAACTGTAACAGATTCCGGGCCAGCTCATACTCCGGATGAAGCGATGCCATAAGCTCATCCATACAACCCCGTACTTTGCGTATGGCCGCCTTATATGCGGTCTTATCTTCCTCATCGAAAGCATCCTTTGCTTCCTTCAGGTACAACAGAACCATTTCATACAAAATCGTAATCAGCTGGGTCTTATTTGCCTGTGTGATCCTCAATGTAAACTCCTGCTTTAATTCCTTCGTCATAACGAATCCTTTCCACTACTGCAGCAGCTGTAATACCTGGGACGGTCTCTCATTTGCCTGTGCCAGCATGGAGATCGCCGCCTGTTCAACAACCTGCTGGGTCGTATAGTAGGTCATCTCTTCCGACAGATCCACATCCATAATACGGGAGTAAGATGCCGTCATATTTTCGTTTGTAATATCCAGACTGCCTACCGTATGCTCCAGACGGTTCTGATAAGCGCCCAGCCGGCTTCGTGCATCCGATACATAAGCAATTGCGCCTTTGATCGCCACGTTGGCGTCCGCGCTCTTTTCTTCCGTCGTCACTTCCGCCCCGGTAATGCCGAGTCTCTGCAGGGAAATCTCCGGAACGCGGATTTCCAGAATCTGTCCCTCATTCGCTCCGATCTGTGTATCCATCGCGCCGATACCGGTAATATCAAGCTCCAGATTGGTATAGCTTACCACGCTTCCGGAAGCTTCTATCGTCGCATTGATATTCGAATAATTTACTGTTCCGGCAGCCGGCGGTGTCGGCGCCTTGGGCGTAAATTGCCAGGTATCGCCGGAAGCCGGGTCCGTTATGACAATCGCATTACCTGCCACCGCTGCCGTAGATCCCGCCGGAAAACCGGTTCCCTGAAAACCGGCAATTCCCGTAACATTTCCGGCCGCGTCAAACGTAACATCCACATTATCGATGCTATAGGAACCCACAACAGCCCCGTTGGAACCATCAACCGTCACTCCGTCCAGAGCGCCGCTGGGAAAGGACACCAGCGTCATCTCTTCACTGTCGGTAGACCCGCTCAGCGTTGTGATTTTATTCTCTTCCATCACATCCAGCGTAATTTCAAAACCTTTGCTGTCCGTAATCGTAAGACAATTTTCCCCGACAGATGTAATCTCCACGCCGTCCGGGAAATTATTTCCGGCGGTGAATCTCTGTTTAGTTTCATCCAGATCGATTTTTCCCTTTTCATCATATACGACTGTCAGCTTATTTATCGTATAGATCTTATCCAGCACTTCGTCGCTGTAATATCCGACCTTTACCGACAGATTATTCGTATAGCCTTTCAGATCAAAGCTTCCGTCCAGAAGCGTCTGCCCGTTAAATTCCGTATCCTTTGCGATTCTCGCCACTTCCGACTTCAACTGCTGAAGCTCCTGATCCAGCATCTTCCGGTCAGCTGTTGTCAGGGTTCCCGTCTCACCCTTTACTGCCAGTTCGTTCATCCTCTGCAGCATTTCATGTACTTCCGTCAATGCGCCGTCCGCAGTTTCAATAATCGAAATACCCGTATTGGCATTCTGCGTCGCAGCGGTAATTCCCTTCATCTGCGCGCTCATTCTACGGCCGATCGCATAACCTGACGGGTTATCCTTCGCGCTGTTTACCTTGTAACCGGATGATAATTTCTGCAAAGATGCGGCCACACGGTTATCCGCCACATTCAGCGCATTGTTTGCACGCATTGCGGGTGCATTATAATTGATTCTCATATTCGTCCTCCATTCTGTTCCGGTCCGGAAAATTCCCTATGCCGTAACCGCTGTAATAAATGCTTTTGCTATCTGATACAGATCCGCCGTCTGTGTCGATGTATCGTTTGGCTGCTCTTTTGCCGCAAAATGATTCAGGTCCAATTCACCGCTGTGAACGATTCCAATACTTCCGATCTCCACCTGATTTTCTGCCAGCGCCTCCACCTGGTTTTGGAATTCCAGACGCAGCTTCTCTTCTTTGTCCTGCAGTCGTGCGGTTCCCTCCGCCGTAGAGCATGCGATATAACCGGACAGCTTCTGATTCCGGATACTGAACTCGGCGGCTACGTCTCCGTAGCTGTCAGTCGAAAGCACCGCCTTCACCTTTCCGCCCTCTTCGCCTCCGTGAAGCACCTTTAAGTGAATCGCCGTCATTTCTCCGTTGATTTCAACCGGTATCTGATAATCCTCTTCCTGCGCCAGATTTCCTGCTAACGTCAGCTGTTTATGGCAGCTTCGAATCGCTTTCAGGTCAATATAGCCGATACCCGCATCGTCCTGCGCCTCTTCCAGAATTCCTTCAAAGACCTGCTGCATTTCTCCATATGCCTCCTGCACCGAGTCTTTATCCGTCATTGCATTCTGTAAATGGGAAAGCGCATTTTTCACTTTATCCTTATCGGCAGGCTTTGTCAGCTCATTCAGCTTTTTATACAGAAATCCTCTCCGGTTCATCAGCATATCCGCCGCCGCCAGATTATTCATGGTCACCGGCTGCCTGTTATGCAGAAGTTCCGCGATTACGGAATCTTCCACCTCACTGAGCTGTCTGTATTCCTGTATCTGCTCTTTCTGATAGCCTTCCTTTACGGAACCTTCCTGCTTCGCCATCCGGTCTGCCGTCTCCCCGGCAAGTCCCTTCCGGTATCTGTCAAAACCGCTTCCGATCTGTTCCGCGATCGATACGTTTTTGGCCACCGCATCTATACCGCCGAAGAAATCGTCTACCACAAAATCCATACCCTGCTTCTTACTGCTTCTCAAAGCGCTCAGAAGATTCTTAAAGGAAAGCTCCGCACCGTTATGAAGAATCGTTCCGATTGCGGAATCATCCGCCTTTTCGATCTGTCGGAACAACCGGTAGATACCGATATATGCTTCCCGCTCCTTTGCGTCAATTCCTTTGTTTAAGTCCAGCTTATACAAAAACCTGCTGTACTTTTCAACTTCCTGCTCCGCCGTATACTGCAGCGTATCCAGATAATCATTCAGTTCCGGTATTGTCATTTCCAGAGGATTCTTACCGTCGCGGATTGTCTGCAGAACCGCCTGGGGGGTCATTCGTTCTATCACGCGCCGCAATTCCATATCGGACTCTTTTACGGCCTGAATGTTCTCCTGCGTCAGTTCCATCCGATTATAGCCAAGAATACGGACCGCCCTGCGGTTTTCTTCCGTCGCTTCCAGGCCCATATCCTGCAAAATATCATCCACATTCCGGAATGCTTTCCGAATCGAATCTCCCATGTCCGCTCTGGGAGCGGTCATCAGCGTCTCGTACTTTTCGCGCGCCTCCTCATACTCATTCTTTAAAGCGCTGCCCTGTATATGTACCTGATTTAAAGTAAAATCTTCATCTGCCGCCCGGAACCGGCCCGCTATGTCAACCGGCAGCCAGGGAATTTCCGCCGTTTTATTACGGGTCTGCGTATAAAGCGCCGCCTTCTCTGACGCTTCGCCGATGTTCTCTCCTCCGAACAGGCTCTGCTGCCGCTGTGTCTCTATCTGCTTCAAGGCTTCGACCAGCTTCTCCAGCTCAGCCGTATCGATCGCATAACCGCTTTCCAGAAGCTTTCGGTTGGCCTCTATCGTCATCATCAACCGGATCTCTTCCAGCTGTCTTTTCGCTGTAACCGCTTCGGTTTCCCTGTAGATTTCCTCATATGCTTCACCGGTGTCCCCCGTTCCGCGATCCGGCGTGGAATCCGGCTGATTCTTCTGCATGGAATCCTGTGCCGCCTCAAGCAGCTTCTGTTCCGCTTCCAGATTGGCAAGCGTCAGTTTTTTTCCATCTGCCGCAGCGTTTTCTACCGCCTGCTCCGAAATCCGGTCAAACCGCTCGATATACTCCGCCGCTTTTTCCAGATTGCTTCTTCCGTCCGCGAGATTTGCTTCTCCCGCACTTTTTCCGTCCGCTATGGCCGCGGCAATGGCAGAAAGGATCTCTTTTTCCTCCATTGGAAAAGTCATGGTATCAAGCTCATGCAGTCTGGAAACGCTTTCGGGCGTCAGAGGAACCCCTTTCTCAATCAGCCATCTGGCATTTTCAAGTGTCTCCTCCGTAACTTCCAGTCCGGCCTCTTCCAGAACACGTTCCATCTGGGGACGCAGCTGTTCCCAGTTGTACTCCTCAGCCTTTTTTGCATAGTAACCGGAAAATCCGTCTTTGACAAGGCCCTCGGCATAATAGCCCCGTCCCTGCCTGTCACCGTCGGCAGTGGAACTGTAATCGGCCCTGTACAGATTGTCGATGGTCGGCTCCCTGTGATTTTCCACCATATATTTCGCCGCGCCTTCCGTCAGTTCCTGAAGCTCGGCCGCCTTCTCAAACGCTTCCTTCGCCTGACGCACGTTTTCTTCCGTGACGGGAATATCATGCTCCTCAAACTGTTTACAGAGTTCTCTGGCAAAGGCTTCGCTTCCTGTAATCTTCGCAAGCGTCCCGGCATCGATCTGATCCGTATAGCCTTCCACCTGCGTACCGCCCTTTATGAGCTCCGCTTTTATCTTGTCGATAATCGTAACGACATCCTCTACATCCATATCGCCGGGCTGACAGCCTTCTTCCATCATCCGGCTGTAATCTTCCGCAGACATAGAATTAGACATAACTGTCATATAGTCTTTCCATACGGCGGTATCCACCTGCCCCGCATCCTGCATAACGTCTTCTGCGGTCTTTCCCTGACCTTTGTAAGCTTTGTTATCCATAACTGTTCCAGAAATGTCCAATGCATATCCACCCGCCTGACCTGTCGTCTGTGGCCGGGTGTCCCGGTATGTAGTTGTCATCACCTTATCTACATTCTGATTTGTACCGTTGTTATCAAATGTAATCTTCATACAAACTCTCCATGCAGCAGGTTTTTATTATTTTTTGACCTTTCTCATTAAGAAAAGGGCGAATGCAAATACATTCACCCTTTATTTCGGCACACTTCTTCCTTTTCTTAACCCCTGATGTGCTGATCACCTGTAATTCCTGATCAGCGCATCCGTGTACTGTCTCATTATCAGCGCACTAAAACAGAAAGATCGCTGCGGTAAGAGGGGGCAGGTCGAAAGAAATAGAATAATCCTTAAAATCGCATTCCTCTTTTA
>CALDLG010000184.1 GCA_937910785.1 uncultured Lachnospiraceae bacterium
CAATTTGCAGCAGATTTACAGTCTGTCCCCTTTGGCCACTCGGGAATCCATCCATTTTCTGAGTTTTATCTCACAACTAACATTTATATCACATCATTGTACAAATTGCAAGAAATTTTTCTTCTCCGGCCTGTCGGAAACATGTTGTAACACGACCGCAGAAGTCGGCGGCAGTGTAATGTCCACTTTTCCTGCGATTACGGGGTATTCCTTCCGCTCCGTAGAAAAACCCTCAGCCGTCGTAATAATCAGCTGTTTCAGAATACATTCCTTCGGCATGCCGAGATACCATACCACCAGGTCCTGAGTCACCTCATGATCATTATTATTGATCAGAATCACCGACTGCGCATCTTTTGTAAAACGCCCATAGCCGATTATCTGATAACCTTCCGCCAGATGTTTTAACGAGCCCGTCAGAAATTCCTGATTCTGTCTGTGTATCCGGATGATTTCTTTATGAAATCTGATTAACTCCTGATCTTCCTGTCCCCATGGATAAGTACGTCTGTTATCAGGATCCGTAAAGCCGCAGACACCGGCTTCGTCTCCGTAATAAACCGTAGGAGCGCCCGGCCAGGTCATCTGAATGATAACCGCTTCCCGGAATACAGCTTTGTTCACACCTTCATTTGCCGCTTCCGGGCCTAATGTATTGGTTCTGCCGACTTTATGGTTCGTTCTTGTCAGAAACCGGGAATGATCGTGATTAGACAGTTCATTCATCGCTGTCTGCAGCGACTGCATGGGGAAATCCGCGGAATGATGCTTCATGGCATCCCAGAAGCTTTTGGCGTTACCGTACAGATCCGCCCGATAGTCATCGCTGTGCTTCTGCATGCCGGTCAGAAACCAGGTAACAGGCTCCATAAACGCGTCATAGTTCATGACGGTATCCCACTCTCCGCCCTGCAGCCATTCTTTCGGACTCCCATAGTGCTCGGCAAGAATGACCGCATCCGGGTTAGCCGTCTTGACTGCCTGACGGAACTCCCGCCAGAATCTGTGATTCATTTCCGGGCTGTAACCCAGATCGGCCGCCACATCCAATCTCCATCCATCGGCATTATAGGGCGGGGAAACCCACTTTTTTGCAATGTGCAGCACGTAATTGAACAGCTCCCGGGAATTTTCATAATTTAACTTCGGAATCGTATTGTGTCCCCACCAGCCGTCATAGGTCTCATTATAGGGCCATTGATAATCGTCTCGAAAGCAGAAATAATTATGGTATGGACTTTCTTTTGAAACAAAAGCTCCCTTTTCATAACCTTCCGCGTTTTCATAGATTCGTTCCCTGTCCATCCATTTATTAAAAGAACCGCAATGATTGAAAACACCGTCCAGAATTACCTTAATGCCTCTTCTGTGCGCTTCCTTAACCACCTCTGCGAAAAGAGCGTTACTCGCTTCCAGATTTTCCCGATTGGATACCCTGTTAATATATTTCGTCGCAAACCGGTTCTCCTGCTGGCCCGGCTGTAAAACATCCCCGGAATCGTTGATGATCCTTCCAAAATGAGGATCAATATGATCATAGTCCTGAATATCGTACTTATGATTGGAGGGCGAAACAAAAAGCGGATTAAAATAAATCGCATCGATTCCCAAATCCTGCAGATAATCCATTTTATCCAGAACGCCCTGCAGATCACCGCCATAAAATTCCCTTACACCCATCTGTGCGGGATATTTGTTCCAGTCATCCACCTTTACGGTTCCTTCACCAATATAACAATACTCATCGGTCAGGACATCATTCGACGGATCGCCGTTATAAAAACGATCTACATAGATCTGATAAAAAACTGCTCCTTTTGCCCAGTCAGGCGTTTTAAAGCCGGGCACGATCTGAAAATGATAATGCTCGTTAACATCCCGCACGACTCCTCTCACATCATAAATACAGGAAATCATACCTGCCGTAACTTCAAAGTAATAAACCAGCTTTTCATTTTCCAGCTGCTCCGTATGTGCATAATAATCAAAATATTCATCCGATTCAGATTTTAACATCAGATGCTTTTCATCTTTACTGACAAAAAAAACTCTGTCAATATTGTTTTTTGCAGCCCGAAAGCGAATCGTTACCTCTCCATATGCGCTCGGCTCCGCCGGTGTAATATAATTTCCCGTTGTATCGCTAAACAAAGCCTTTCTGTTAAAAACGGGACGCATCGACGAAATGTACTGGTAGTTCTGTTCTGCCTTAAAAAACCGGGTAAAATCCATATAAGCAAGCCTCCGTCATCGATGATTATTATTGTCAGCTAAGGAAGTATCTGCAATGTTATTCTGTAAAGTAAAAAAGACAGCTTTGGAATCGCTGTCCTTTTTAGAGAAGGTATTTCTTCTTATGGGGTATAGCAAAAAACTATATAATGTATTGGGGGTTACAAGTGTATAATAGCATACCCTTATAAAAGCTACAATCCATAGGATTCACAAATATTACAATTTCTCTCTTCATTTTTTGTCTAAATTGCACAATCCGGTTGTGGATAATCTCTGTCAAACAGTGATTCAAACTCCGCTCTTCCTATTTTTTCCTTTTCCAGAAGCAGCTTCGCGCAGTTATGCAATACCTTTTCATGTGACAGGATAATCTCTTTTGCCTTCGCATAGCATTCATCAATGATTGCTTTCACTTCCCTGTCAATCTCACCGGAAACACTTTCACTATGGCTCTTGGCATGTGCCAGATCTCTTCCGATAAATACTTCGTCGTCATCGTTATCATAATTAATCACGCCGATATTGTCGGACATACCGTATCTGGTTACCATGCTGCGGGCCTTTTTGGTCGCTTTCTTAATGTCACTGTATGCCCCGGTCGTGATATCATTGAAAATAATCTCTTCGGCAATACGTCCGCCGAGGGAAACCATGATGTCTTCCTTCATCTCGCTCTTTGTTGAAAACATCTCATCCTTTTCGGGAAGCGGCATCGTATAACCGGCTGCTCCGATTCCGGTCGGTATGATGGATACCGTATAAACAGGTCCCACATCCGGCAGCACATGGAATAATATCGCATGTCCCGCTTCATGATAAGCCGTAATTTTCTTTTCCTTTTCGGAAATGACACGGCTCTTCTTCTCCGACCCGATACCCACTTTGATAAAGGCCCCTTTGATATCTTCCTGCTTTATGAATGCCCTCTTATCCATCGCCGCATTAATTGCCGCTTCATTCAGAAGATTTTCCAGATCCGCCCCCGTAAATCCGGCGGTCGTCTGTGCGATCTGTTCCAGATCCACATCCTCTGCAAGCGGTTTATTTTTCGCATGAACATTCAGAATATCTTTTCTTCCTCCGATATCCGGCCTGTTAACACTGATCTTTCTGTCAAAACGTCCTGGTCTTAAAATAGCCGGGTCCAGAATATCCACCCGGTTGGTGGCCGCCATCACAATGATTCCTTCATTGATTCCAAAACCGTCCATCTCAACTAACAGCTGATTCAGCGTCTGTTCTCTTTCATCGTGGCCGCCGCCCATGCCGGTACCACGCCGTCTCGCTACCGCATCGATCTCATCGATAAAAATAATACAGGGCGCGTGCCTTTTTGCCTCAGCAAACATATCCCGGACGCGGGACGCACCGACCCCGACAAACATTTCCACGAAATCGGAACCCGATATGCTGAAAAAGGGTACATTGGCCTCTCCCGCAATCGCTTTGGCAAGCAATGTCTTTCCTGTACCGGGCGCACCCTCCAGCAAAACACCCTTGGGAATTCTGGCGCCGACCCTGGTAAACTTGCCCGGTTCCTTTAAGAATTCCACAATTTCCTCTAATTCCTCTTTTTCTTCTTTCAGTCCCGCAACTTCGTTCAGGGTAATCCTGTTATCACCGATAGAAAGCTTTGCGCGGCTCTTCCCGAAATTCATCATCTTGCCGCCGCTGCCGCCTCCCGCATTCTGGGAATTCATCATGACAAAGAAAAAGACACAGACAATCGTTACAAGCAATACGGGAAATACACTGTTTAAAAACCAGCTTTCTTCCGGCACATTCTCCACAGTGGGGTCCAGTCCGAATTCTCTGATCATGCTTTCCGCCTCTGTGGTATCCGTAACATAAAGAAGCTTTTCTTCCCCGCTCTTTAACGTGATCTCCAGAGAACCGGTAGGTGTTTCCTTATTCGGACAGATATTGACCATCGCCACATCGCCGTTTTTCAACTGTGCCTCAAATTCTCCTTTTGTATAACCGCTGCCCTGTACCCTCAATGTTCCGATCCAGACGGTAAAAAGAAGGAGTCCGATAATAATCACAAAATACAAATAAAAATTTCTGCTGTTCTTATTCAAAGCAAACCTCTTTTCCGGTTAGAATGCCGCCGTCAGACGACGTATTCTAATCAAATTTTACAACACCGATATAAGGCAGATTTCTGTGCCGCTGTGCATAATCCAGACCATACCCTACCACAAACTCATCCGGAATCTGAAATCCGGTATAGTCCGCCTTCACATCAACAAGCCGTCTGTCGGGTTTGTCAAGCAGCGCACACAGTTTCACATCCTCCGCGCCTCTTTCTTTCATCAGTCCCATCAGATACTGCAGCGTTTTCCCGGTGTCTACAATATCCTCCACGATCAGAACATGCTTTCCTTCAAGCGGCTCCTCCAGATCCTTCTTGATCTTAATCTCTCCGGAAGACTCCGTCGATTCTCCATAGCTGGAAACAGACATAAAATCAATGGATACGGGAATATCAATTCTTTTGGCAAGCTCGCACATAAAGAAACTGGCCCCTTTTAAAATACATATCAGGTGTATGTTTTTTCCTGCGTAATCTTTGCTGATCTGCTCTCCCATCTCTCGAATTCTTGCATTGACCTCTTCCTCAGACAATAAAACTTCAATCCGTTCAGCCATCTTTTTCCTCCTTCAACCGTACCTGTAAAATACGTTTCGTATTTTCATCTACTTTATAATACTGACTGATACGATAACCGGGTATCCATACGATATGCGATCCGTCAGCCAGTAAGTAAATGCTCTTCCGCCGTATCTCCGGAATTTTCTCGTTCACCATATATTCTTTTATGGTTTTTTTCCGCAGGGCTTTGTCGATTGTCAAATAGTCACCCTTTTCCCTTGTTCTCAGCACTAAAACCGTAGTTATTTTATCATAATCAAACCATTTCGTATATGTCTTTTCCGGAATATTTTGCCCTTTTTTATAAAAATCCCCCCCTGCTCCCATATCCATACATTCAAATGCAAGCGTCCCAAGTCCGGGAACCGGAACTTCACCGGGAATCGAAACCGGAATCGGCAGACTCTCCTGTTCCCGCATATTCTTTTCCCCCGGAAAATCTCCCTGCTTCTTTCCTTCTCCGATCAGAAGTCTGTCATATTCCTTATATGCACGCAGCCCATACGGCAGAATGACTTCCCTGCTGCCCCCCTGATCGATAATGTGCATCATCGCGTCAATATGCACCTTCATGATATCCTTTCTGTGCGGGGTCAGGTATTCCATACACTGCAGCAGAATCATTTTCTGTAAAAAAGGCTCTTCGGCACGAAAAAAATTCAAATCCAGCGATATTACCTTTTCCTCCTGACAGATCAGACATCTTTTCAGTGCCAATGCCGTCTGTCTTCGCAGATAATCATCTGTCTCCGCAAGCATTTCGGCCGCCTGTCCGATATGTGCCGCCGCGTTTTGGCAGATATTTTCCTCCACATAGGGAAGTATATGATGCCGGATTTTATTTCTTGTATAAAGATCTTCCTGATTGGTGCTGTCCAGACAGAAAGAAACTTCTCTGTTTGATAAATATGCCTCTATTTCCGCTCTGTCGAGACACAGAAGCGGCCTGATGATCTGTCCCCGTACCGGCCGGATACTGCCAAGTCCCGTAAGACCACTTCCCCGAAACAGATGAAACAGCATCGTCTCCGCTCTGTCATTGCGATTATGAGCCACAGCAATCTTACCCGCATTATCCCGGAAAGACTTCTTCTCCATCTCATCGCCCGGTATCATGATCCCGGCTTCTGCCAGCACATCCTCAAATGCCTGATACCTCAGTATTCTTCCCGCTTCCTCGGTGGAAAGTCCATGTTTTGCCGCATAATCTTTCATATCCACTTTTTTCAGAAAAAAGGGAACCTGAAGCTTTTCACACAGTTCCTTCACATATTCGGCATCCTTCCAGGCATCCTCGCGGATACCATGGTGAACATGTACCACAAGCAGACGAAAATGCAGTTCCGCAGACAGCTCATGAAGCAGATACAACATACAGACGGAATCCGCTCCCCCGGATACTCCTGCTGCCACGATATCCCCTTCCGAAATCATCTGATGCTTTACAATATAATTCTTCACCTTTCGATATAAATTGTCCATGTAAATTATTATATCATATACTTTACGGGCTGGCACGTCCGTTTTATCCGCTTTCTTCTCTGTTCCCCGGTATGCCGGCCGGTCAGTGCCCGATACATCGTTTCCGATGTATTAATTATAGCTCCACATTCCGATGACTAACACCGTCATATCGTCCCGGACCTGTCCCCTGCTCTGGTGAAGACAATAATTCAGAATCTGCCCTGCGATTTCTCCCGGATTGGCATGGGTTATTTTACCGATCAGCTCCGGCAGAATCTCTTCTCCGATTCCCTGTTCCATGGCATCCAGTACCCCGTCGGAAAGCATAATGACGTAATCCCCGTCCTGCAGCTGTCTTCGGATTATTTCCGGTTCAATCTGCTGGAAAACGCCGAGCGGCAGATTTCTTGCCGAAAGCCTGTCCACCAGATGCTCTCTCTTGATATAAGTGCAGGCTGCACCCACCTTAATGAATTCACAGGAACCATTATACAGATTCAGTTCACAAAGATCCAATGTGGACATATTCTGCTCCTGCTCTCCTGCCGCCAGCGCCCCGTTAATGATCTGGATCGCCGCTTCTTTCCGGAATCCCGCCTCAATCAGCCGTTCCATCATTTCTATGACTCTGCCGGATTCCCTGCATGCTTTTTCGCCGGAACCCATACCATCCGAAAGAATCGCCAGCATCTTTCCCTGTTCCATCTCACAGAATGAATAATTGTCACCGGAAATTTTCTCCGTTTCCTTCGTCGCCTTCGCAAAACCCGTCAAAACATGATATGACGGTTCTTCCAGAAAATGATAGACATTCCACTCTTCTGTCATAAATAAAGGCGTATTTCCGGCCGCCCGGACCCGAACCCCCGCCGCCATGGAAATCAACCCGGCCGCATCCTCCGTCGTTATGCTTTCCTGTGTCTGCGTTTTCATCATCAGACTCATCGTAAGGTGTCCGTCTTCATTTTCCAGAATCATAAAATTTTTAAGCAAAATTCCGGCCTCTTTCAGATAATGCGCTGTCTGCCGGTATTTGCGCTCTCCAACCGGATGGTATTGATAACTCTCCTGCGCCACATCTGTCATAATATGTGCCATTTCTTTTAAATGATCCGCAAGTAGCCCTCTGCTTTCATACAG
Source organism: uncultured Lachnospiraceae bacterium (assembly GCA_937910785.1). Taxonomy (GTDB): domain Bacteria; phylum Bacillota; class Clostridia; order Lachnospirales; family Lachnospiraceae; genus UBA3282. Next base: position 7,496 of record CALDLG010000184.1, read on the forward strand.
CTTCTTCTGCCAGAGATATTCCTGCCTGTCCCTGTCTTCCGGAACAGCATCCGGTTCTTCCCCTTCAAAAAGCTGTGCAAGATCTCTGAAGGATTCCGCATAACCAAGCAGCTTTTGTCTGCCATATTCAGGTATTATCGTAACAATATTATCGTCCTTTATTTCCGCCTGTCTTCTCATACCGACAACACGCCTCCCTTTTTCTGCCATCTATTTAAACAATATATGTGAAGCATGTCCGTATTATTCACGCTGATTCATAAAAAATATCTATTCTGCGCCGGAATTTCCTGTTATATAAAAAACAGATTCCGGACAGCGTCCCAAATCTGTTTATTTTTTGTCTTTAAAAATGATTTCGCCATCATACACAAGACCCAGCTTATCCTTTGCCAGCTCCTCCACATACTTTTTGGTCTGTGTATATTTTCCATATTCCTCTATTTCTTCGGTCCGTAACATTTCCGCTTCAATTTCTGCCTGTAAAGCCGCTTCCTGCTGTTCGTAGATTTCCCTCTTTCCACGAAGTTCCACACTCTTTATTGTCACGACGAGAAGCATCATTAATACGACTGTCGTAACCAGAAGCATTCCGGTTCTGTTCTGACGCTTCTTACGATAAGCTATCTTTCTTGCCATCAACTCTTGCCTTTCTCTGTAACTGAAAACATTCCCCCTAATGTTTACATAAAACCATTTTAAGTGTTTTTATAAATCCCGTCAACTTATTTTTTATGAAATTTTGACATTTTCTTAATTTATTTTTCAAAAATATTGCGAATTTTTTAAGCAAAGAAAACAGCAATTTCAGTGGTTTTACAATAATTTGTATAATTCGAAAGATGAACCACATGATCTTGTATATACATGTCGACATAATATGTATAAATATACTACTAATCAATAATTTATAAAAGATCATCCCGATCATAGCGCCCAGTACCGTAAACCATCTTAATACGCCGTTATTCTCCCGGTAAAGCATATAAAAAACGCCCAGACCACAGGCCGCCCAGAAAAAAAAGTCCTCAAACGATATCCAGAATATGTTATGCTTTATCAGCCTTCTTAAAATCAGAAACCAATCATAGACAAAGGTAATTACAACGCCCATAATAACGGAATGTAGGAAAAAGGTAACTTCCTGTATGATATCCTGACTCATATATCACCTACTTAAACAGTCTTGCCAGCAGAGATTCCCCTTTGGCGCTATATCCGGCAGTTTCCGAATACGTCAGACTGTCGATTCTGCCATCTATATCCACTTCTCCTTTGTCCAGAGACAATCTGCTGACATGAAGTTCATTCCCTTTTATCATCAACATTCCCTGTTCCGTTTCCAATAAAATCTCGTTAACGTCAAATGACAGCACATCATTTACACCGCTGATAGTACATGTCCTTCTATTGGTAAGCATCAGCTTATGGGATCTTTTATTGATATTGTTTAAATCCTCCATACATACCTCCCTGAAAATCTCTTCCAGTTAAGTGTATGCGGCAACTTTCCTGTTTATGTCAGATAACGGAATAACTCTTTTGCTTCTTCCTTCCTGACCGTTTCCTGTACATCGAGCACCTCTACCCGAACCTCTTTGTTTCCGAACTGAATGGTAATTTTATCTCCTGCCTTCACATTTGTCGATGCTTTTGCCGGTTTATCATTGATCAGGACTCTTCCCGCATCGCATGCTTCATTTGCCACAGTCCGTCTTTTAATCAGGCGGGAAACTTTCAAATATTTATCTAATCTCATCTTCTGCCTCCTCAAAAAACAATGAATGCCATATGAACTTCCATTATGAAAAAGACCTGTACTATGCCAGGCATATACAGGTCATTCTTTTCATCGTCAGTTTTCCAAATACATGTATATAATATACATTAATTAAGAGAATCTTTTAAAGCCTTACCTGCTTTGAACTTAGGAGCCTTGGATGCAGGAATTTTCATAACGGCGCCACTCTGAGGATTTCTTCCTTCTCTTGCTGCTCTTTCGCTTACTTCGAAAGTACCAAAGCCAACTAACTGCACTTTGCCGCCTTTCTTTAATTCCTCAGCAACAACATCTGTGAAAGCTTTTAATGCCTTTTCTGTATCCTTTTTGGATAATCCTGCCTGATCAGCCATAGCTGCAACTAACTCTGTTTTGTTCATTTTGGTTCCTCCTCTTTATATGAGTTTACATTGTAGTTAGAAGTCTCTCTCTTGAAACATCTATGTCTATTTATATACGTTTTCTAGCTTGTTGTCAAGCTATAAATGCCTTTTTATGGCGTTTTTGCATGGTTTTTTGCAAAATTGTATTATTGGCCATATTATGTAAATAGCTTTTTTAATTTACCGCTCCGTTTCCACTGACAGTGTTGCCGCTGACCGTATTTCCGCTGACCGTAGAGGATGATCCGGAGGAAGGATTTTTGTTCTTATCTTTGTTGGAAGAGCTGCTGTTTCCGCTGACGGTACTATGATTTTCCGGCTCCAGATCGGTAAAGGAGTAGGTAATATCCTGTCCGTCATCGTACAGATAAATCGTATAGCTTTTAGCCTGATATCCGGATTTTCTCAGGGTAATTGTATGGTTCCCTGTCACTTTCTTAAAGTTAACCGGTGAAATTCCGATATAATTACCGTCAAGATAAACTTCTACATCCTGTGGAGCATCGATATAGACTCTGTTTCCCGTTGTCGCATTCTCCACATCAGCGTTTTCAACGTCTGTTTCGGTATCGGAAGCATCACTTTCAGGACTGTCTGTTTCATCTTCCTCCTGTTCCTCCGCCTCTTCCAATGTAAAACTGATACTTGCATATTCGGAACCAACCTGAATATATTTCGTCAGTGTCCGATAGCCTTCCGCCTCCAGACGAATTTTATGGATTCCGTATGTAAGCTCCACTTCCTGACTGATATCGACCGCTTCGTTATCAATCGCTACCGTCGCTTCCGAAGGATCTACCGTAAAGAGAATTTTTCCGGCCTTATCTTCCATGATTTCAAGATCTCCCACATCCAGAATCACTTCCCGGTCTCTTTCTATCGTAACTTCTTTCAGACATCTTGCGTTCCCGTTGGAGAGCACTACCTGATAGCTTCCTTCAGGCACCGCCAGAAGCATATTCTCAGATATCTGCCTGATCACCGTATTCCCGACCTCTATCCATCCGCCGATCAGCGCCTGATCGTTGGAAAGACGCAGATAACCATGACCCTTCTGTACATTAATGCTGTAGATCTCATGATCAATACCGCTGATCGTCAATACATCCTTATTGACAATATCCATTACTTCAACCCGTCTGCCATCCGAAAGAACCACTGCCTGATCCGGCAGAAAATAGGTCCCGGAGCCGATTACCGCAGTCCTGTTTACACCGCCCAGATCATAATTTTCTATATTATCATAGACCCATGACTGCGGAGACAGCTGAACGCTGGCGAGTCTCTTTTTGCTCCGCAAAAAAGTAATATCCACAATATCGCCCTGTTTTATCTGAGACATCGTCATCGGACTTTCAAAACGGTCCATCACATAGGTTGTCCCATCAAAGGTAAGCGTATACTGTTTTCCCGTTTCAATATTCATAAAGGTTATGCTTCTGCCTTCCTGATCCGTAGAAAGTACGACCGCCGTATCCGCCGAATCATAACTGCCCGCTTCCGCCACAACGAAATCCGTTCCGATCACGTCCTGGTCGTTTTCCCTGGCAAGGCCGATATTGCTTGCCTGGGAAGTACAACCGGTAATGACGAGCGCCAGTATCATAATGGCGGTCACAAATGCTGATAATCTCTTGTACATTCTAAATCCCTTACCTTTCCAATCTTTCCCTCATGCAGTCATGAATATTTATATCTGTTTCCGAAAAATTGTTTTCAGAAAATCATGCTTCTCTCTTTCCTGTGCAAGAAGTCTCTCTAATTTCTCCATATTACGGCCGGGAATCCATGCTTTTCCGGAATTATAATAGAAATTAACGATCTTCCAGAATTTTTCCGGATAAGCAAAACGATAATACAGCTGCATATAATCTTCTTCGGACAAAGTTCTCTCTTCATTATAGGAACACAGAAGAATATCGCCAAGCGCCTGTGACCAGTTATTTTTTTCCAACAGCTTCCGCATAAAAAGATAGAGATCTCTGACCGGATTATCCCGTATGCATTTCTCAAAATTGATCAGTGCCATGCCGTCCGATGTCTGTATAATATTATGATACTGATAATCGCCGTGACATACAATAGGAAATTTCTCCAAATTTTCATTTTTTCCCGCTTTCATATAACAGCGCATTTCCTCCGCAACCTGTAAAGCACGGTCAAAAAAATAATCATAATGCTCGATTAAATATATTTCAAATGCAGTTTTCTGGCTCTTTTCCCGCAGAAAACGGCGAACCTTTTTCAATTCCTTATTATGCTTTTCATATTCCTTCTCAATATGAAAAACCGGCTGAGAAGCCAGATTTTCCCATCCCGACAGATCGGCACAGTTATGTAGTCCGGCAAGCATACGGACTGCCTGACGACATTCTTCGATTTCTCTGTTATTACATTCCCTGCCTTCAAAATAACTTTTTACAACATATGGAACTCTATCCTGATCGAAAACAATCAGCTCATCTTCCTTCGATCTTAAAATAGATTCCGCAAGCGGAAATCCCGCATCCTTAATATGTTTTAACAACGTATCCTGAAAAAAAATCTTATTCATGGGGCCATTATATTCCTTTAAGATAAGAAGCCCCTTATCCGACTCGCAAAGAATCGCTCCCCTCCCTTTCCAGGTACGGTTAACTTCTATCTCATAATTATCAAATAGCCCGACCGCTCTGTCATTCACGAAAATACCTCCCATGTTCCTCATCTATCCTATCTTATGAGAAAGCATGGAAAAGTATGATTTTTTTGTCGGTTAATCTTGCAGCGGCAAAAGCCGGAGCAGCTCCTCTTTTCTGTTCCATTCAGGATTCTCCAGAACGACCTCCAGCAGTTTATGAAGCGTGCACCCGATCTCCCGGCCGGGCTTCATACCGACAGCGATCAGATCACTGCCCGTTACTGCCAGATCTTTCAGAGAAAGACAATCCTTATCCGCAATGATTTTATCATAAATTCCTCTCAGCGTCTCAAGTTCCCTCAGCTTTTCCTCTCTCTGAAATTCACTTTGTGCCATAATATCGGCGTATTTAACGGGAAATAACAACGGGAAAATATCTTCCCCAATATAATTTACCGCCCGCCTGACACTTTTTGCGTTACTCTCTATTTTCCGATCATGATACCTGACAATTTTTCTGACCTTATCGATGGTATCGTTATCGAACTTCAGCCTTTTTAAAATATTGACTGCCATTTCCTCTCCGACGGCCGCATGTCCGTGATTATGTGTAATGCCCTGCTCATCAACCGTCAGTGTTTCCGGTTTACCGATATCGTGAAAAAGCAGAGATAAACGAAGCGTTTTATCGGGCTCCACATAAGAAAGCGTATGAAGAATATGCTCCCCCACACTGTAGCAGTGATGAGGATTGTTCTGTCCGGTTTCCATACAGACATCAAATTCCGGAAAAATCTGCGCGGTAATACCCGTCTCATATGCGGTTCGAATATAGTCCGGATGTTCCGAAACCATCAGTTTCACAAGCTCCGTCTGTATCCGTTCCGCACTGATATTCCGTATCGTGGGAGCAAGCTCCCTGACTGCCGCCTTCGTATTTTCTTCTATAACATAGCCAAGCTGTGCGGAAAAACGCACTGCGCGCATCATACGCAGAGCATCCTCCGTAAAACGTTCTTTCGCATTACCGACACAACGGATCAGACCGCGTTCCATATCCTGCATGCCTTCATACAGATCGATCAGACCATCTTTGGGATTATAAGCCATCGCATTGATGGTAAAATCGCGGCGCCGCAGGTCCTCCCGCAAATCCGCCGTAAAAGTCACATCCTTCGGGTGGCGGCTGTCCTCATATTTTCCATCAATGCGATACGTTGTCACTTCAAAGCCTTCTTTTTGGACCATTACAGTGACGGTTCCATGCATAATGCCGGTATCGATCGTTCTGGCAAAAAGCCTCTTTATATCTTCCGGCTTCGCGGACGTCGTAATATCCCAGTCGTCAGGTTCCTTTCCCAGAAGGGAATCTCTGACACATCCGCCGACCGCATAGGCTTCATACCCTGCTGCCTGAATCCTGTCAATTATATCTTCTACTTTCCGGGGTAACCATATCCGCACCATAACAGCCAAGCCTTTCTTCCTTATCCGATACCGGGACCCCGAAACAGAGATGTCGGATCTTTAAAATGAACCTCCTCCTCTTCCTCTTTCAGAGAAGCTGTCATCCTCTCCAGTTCCTTATCGGATAAAATACTTCTGTTTCTTTCAATATATTCTTTTTTGTCGTCATCCGACATATTGGAAAATTCATTTTTTGCCAGTCTTTCCGCCGCCATGGCATAACCGACCTCCAGAGGCATTTGATTAAAGTCCATCGTATTTCCTTCCTTTCCGTATTTTGACTTCCCGGCCTGCATGGCATATCTAATATGCTCAAACCGGGCTGATACAGAAATTAGAATATACAGAAAGGAATAAATTATTCTTTTACACAGGACCTGACAAAAGCTCCGAAACCGGCTACGTCAGCGTACAGATTCCTCTCAGTCGGATATCCTCACAGGAAGCGGCTACGAGAATCTCGTAGTCACCGGCGTCCGCAACAAATGCATGACTGTCGGTATCAAAATAGGAAAAATCCTGGCGGTTCAGAATCAGGGTTATTTTTCCGGTTCTTCCCGGCTGCAGCTTCACTTTCGCAAAAGCCTTTAACTCTTTGGCCGGACGGTCGATTTTCGGCGCGATTGGCGCTATATATACCTGAACAACTTCCGCGCCTTCCCGTTTTCCTGTATTTTTCACGCTGAAATTTACTCTGATTCCCTTATTTCCTTCTTTTTCCTGTTTTAAACTCAAATTGCTGTAAACAAATTTCGTATAGGAAAGACCATGCCCAAAACAAAAGGCCGGAGCGGTTCTTTCTCTGTCATAATAACGGTAGCCAAAATATAATCCTTCGGTCAGACTGATACTTCCCCGAATACCCGACTGTCCGTTTTTTGCAGTAGCACAGTCTTCGTATCTGGCAGGAAAAGTCTCCGCCAGCTTACCGGAAGGATTCACATCTCCGAAAATAATCTTCGCAAAAGCCTTCCCCGTTTCCATGCCCGCATAATAACTCCAGAGAATTGTCTCTGCCTTATCTCTCCAGGGCATCTCCACGGGCGAACCGCCGATCAGCGTAATGACCGCATCTTTTCTTACCTTCAGCAGTTCCTCGATCAGCATGTCCTGTTCATAAGGAAGCTTCATATCGCTTCTGTCAAATCCCTCGCTGTCAAAATCATGGTTCAGACCGCCCACAAAAATGACTTCATCCGCTTCTTTTGCCACTTTCAGCGCTTCTTCAAATAATCTGATATTCTTCTCATGAATCAGCTGCTTCTCTTTTTCTTTCTGTGCCGCTTTCTCTTCCTCTTCTTTACGGAACACTTCCGCCCTTTCCTGTACATTCGGAGACTCTTCGCCTTCTCTTCTGACAGCCAGCCCGATATCTGTCCCTTCCAGCTCATCCAGGCTCTTTTCCTGCCAGTTGCTGTCAAAGGTCTTAGGCTTCTCCGGCACATAATATCCGGGAGCATATACGACTTCCGTATTACCGCCAAGATATGCTTTGATGCCCATTAACGGACATATCTCATAAAGAGCCTTGATCTCCGCGCTTCCACCGCCATCAGAATGAATCTTCACGGCATTCTGTCCGATGAGTGCAATTTTTCTGATCTTTTTTCGGTCGAGCGGGAGCTTGTTCTCTTCATTTTTCAAAAGAATCATCGATTCCTCCGCCGCACGCAGTATGGCTTCTCTATGAGCGAGACTGTTATACACGCCTGCTTTCCTTGTATCTTTCTGTTTTCCAATCATCTTGAGGCGGAACATCATCCGCAGAATATTTCGTACCTTACTGTCTATCGCGGATTCCGAAATTTCACCCTTTTCAACCGCTTCCTTTAAGGGAGTCGCAAACCTGTAGTCATCAAAATCCGGAAATACTGACATTTCCACATCCATCGTAACTCCGGCGGCCTCCTTCGTCTTATGCACCGCTCCCCAGTCACTGATGACCGTACCGTCGTATCCCCATTCCTCTCTCAGAATAAAATCAAGGAGCCGCTTATTCTCACAGCAATGTGTTCCATTAATCATATTATAGGCGCCCATCAGAGAATAGGAGCCGCCTTCCTGTACGGCAGCCTTAAATGCAGGAAGATAGATTTCATACAATGTCCTGTCATCCACAACGGTATCCACCATCAGACGGTCCGTTTCCTGAACATTACAGGCAAAATGCTTTACGCAGGCTGCAACATCATTTTCCTGAACTCCTTTAATAAAAGGAACCGCAAGAGCTGCCGCCAGTTTCGGATCTTCACTCATATATTCAAAATTTCTTCCGCATAACGGATCTCTTTTGATATTGATTCCCGGTGCCAGAATCACATCCTTACCACGCCCGCGCGCTTCCTCTCCAAGAACAAATCCCGACTGATATGCCAGTTCCCGGTTCCATGATGAAGCCAGTGCACTGTTGCTCGGCAGATAAGTAACATAATCATCATGATTCCCCATAGGAATCCATCTTTCGTTATGAAATTCGTTTCTGACACCCATCGGTCCGTCGGAACATTTTAACGGCGGAATATTCAGCCGCTCTACTGCGCCTGTCTGAAATAATCCTGCTCCGTGAATCATGGCTATTTTTTCATCCAACGTCATTTTGTTTAGTAATTTTTCAATCTGACTTTCTGTTTTCCTGTCATTTCTGATCTCCAATTTTATCGTTCCCTGCCTTTCTTCCGCCTGTGTCATCCGGACACAGACGGTTCGTATATCCAGTATATCCGCTATCTTCTTTAATTACAAGTCGGCCTTTACGTACTTTATAAAAAAATCTTTCCGGAATTATTGACAAATGCCTGCAATATATTGTATTATCTTAGTTGTGCAAAAGATTTTTGTATTTACGGGGTGTGGCTCAGCTTGGTAGAGCGCTACGTTCGGGACGTAGAGGCCGCGTGTTCGAATCACGTCACCCCGATTGACGAAACAGTTTTCCAATGGTTTATACTGTTGCAGTTTCCTGTGAAAGAAGGAAAAACTCTGAAAATATGTTTTCAGAGTTTTTATTCATTCAAGATTGCCGTTCAGATTTTTTATTACCATTGGCTACTATTGATAAGGAGGATTTTTTAATCCTCCCCCCAATAGCTCAGGAAAGAAAAAGAATTGTTTCTGCCACCGTATCTTATCTATCTTCTCCGATATTCACAAATTTCTTCATGAATCATTTTCTTTCCCGATATTTTCCCCTTTTACGATGCTTATTTTAAGACTCCATACGCTACTGAACCGTTACTTATGTGGAAGTTTTTGCAGCTTTTCATGCAAAATTAGTATTTTTTGAAAAACTATGACAGCGATTTTTCAATTTTTTCTTCCAGTTCTTTTTGCGGTACCGCTCCAACGATCGTTTCTTTTACTTCACCGCCCGCAAAAATCATCATCGTGGGAATCGACATGATTCCGTATTTCGAAGCCAGTGCATTCTCCTCATCAATATTGCATTTTCCGACTTTTACCCGCCCGTCATATTTTTCCGCAAGTTTTTCCACTACCGGAGCCATCATTTTACACGGTCCGCACCAGTCCGCATAAAAATCCACAAAAACCGGCTTATCGGAAGCGAGTACCTCCTGATCAAAATCTGCACTTGTAAATTTGTATTCCATTTTCTTTCTCCTTTCTTTTCATTTCGTTCCCTCGGATATAACCCGCTCTCTGACGGATATTTTTTCCTTTATGGGGAAATGATATATTTATAAATCGGATTCCCTCTGGAAGAGAATCGTTCTTCATACTCGGTCATGACATTTCCTTCCATCATTTTATCGTCATGATGAAGATCATATGTCAGCTGATTAAGATTCCATCCGGCAGGCTTCAGTTCTTCTAACGCAAAATCAAATAACGCCTGATTATCCGTTTTAAATTCCAGATCTCCTCTTTCAGATAGTATGATTCGATATCTGTTCAAAAATTCACGGGAAGGAAGTCTTCTTTTCGCATGCCGCTCTTTCGGCCATGGATCAGAAAAATTCAGATAAATTTTGTCCACTTCCTTTTCTCCGAACACATCCGTAATTTCTTCCGCATCCATACGGATAAAATACAGGTTGGGGAGTTCTTCCTTTTCCATTTTCTGAATGCCGCGAATCAGTACACTGGAAAATTTTTCGATGCCGATATAATTGATATCCGGATGGAGCGCAGCCATATCCATGATAAACCGGCCTTTTCCCATACCAATTTCAATTTGTATGGGATTTTGATTGCCAAACAGTTCCCGCCAGCAGCCTTTTCTCTCTTTCGGATTCTGAATAACAAATCGGCTTCTTGCGATTTCTTCCCTTGAACCCGCTACATTCCGTAATCTCATAAATACACCCTTTCTATGCGATACCATTTTACACTATTTTAAATTATAAGAAAAGAATATCTTAAAAAATCGGGTAAAAATATTTCGTTTCTGCAAAGAATAGTGTAAAATAGGATTTGAGTCGCTGTCCGCTCGCAATATGGAGGTTTTAATACAGATGTATTTTATAAATAGAAAAAAATTTTCGGCCCGTTTCCTTCTTACGATTTTTCTTATTGTTTTTCTTTTTCACAGCTATTCCATAACTGCCTGCGCTACACTGGAAGAACTGACGGAAGAATCGGAAGCGAGGAAACTCCTGCCAATACAGTCAGACGAAATTGAAAACTGGCCGGCCGGCCCACAGACAACTGCCCAGGCCGCTATTTTGATGGATGCGAATACAGGAATTATTCTTTATGCCAAAAATATACATGAAAAATTATATCCTGCCAGCACCACCAAAATTCTTACTTCCCTGCTTGCTATGGAAAACGGTAATCTGGATGATATGGTCCCGTTCAGCCACGAGGCCGTTTTCAGTGTGCCCCTGGGCGGCTCCAATATGGGAATGGATGAAGGAGAATCAATTACGCTTGAAGAAGCGCTTTATGGAATTTTGGTAGCTTCCGCAAATGAAGTTTCCAATGCTGTCGCGGAATATGTCAGCGGAACGATGAGTGATTTTGCAGATTTAATGAACGCACGCGCCGCAGAGCTTGGCTGTACGGATTCCCACTTTGTTAATGCAAACGGACTTTTCGATGAGGATCACTACACATCGGCATATGATCTCGCCCTTATCTCCAGTGCTTTCTTTCAAAATGAGATACTCTGTAAAATCAGCAATACGGCACGTTATCATTTCGAACCCTCGGAAACCCAGCCGGATGATTTTTACAAAAACAATAAGCATCAGCTGATCAACGGAGAAATATCTTATGAGGGAATTCTGGGAGGAAAAACCGGTTATACGGATGAATCCAGACAGACGCTTGTAACCTGCGCGGAACAAAACGGCATGAAACTGATCTGTGTGGTTTTTAAGGAAGAATCCCCAAATCAGTTTACGGATACGGTAGAATTGCTGAATTATGGTTTTCAAAATTTCCAGATTTTAAATGTATCCGAAAATGAAGAAAAATTTAATATCGAGAATGTCAACTTCTTTCAGGCTGATAACGATATTTTCGGCAATTCCAAACCTGTTTTGTCCATAGATACGGACAGCTATGTAATTGTTCCGAATATGGCAAATTTTTCGGATCTGAAATCGTCCATTGATTATCACATTGAAGAAGAAAATCATGTGGCCAGAATCGACTATACCTACAATAATGCCTATGTCGGAAGCGCCTATGTCAACCTTTCCGAATATGCGGAATCGATTTATCAATTTGAAATCATTAAAGCCTCCGGTGAATCGGAAGATAACAATAAGAATATCACAACAGAAGAAACCGGAAAATCCGAATCGGAAAAATCGACAGCATCCGCATCGACATTACAGGCTGAAAAATCTGACGATATTATTTTTATCAACGTTAAAACCGTATTGATTGGCCTGCTTATTTTCGCTGCCTTTTTTATCTGTTTTTTTATCATCCGGGCGCTCATTATCAATAGCAATAATTCCAAACGCCGTAAAAACCGCGTGGACAGAAAAAAACACCGAAGAGAACGTATTCGTTCTAACTTCGATGATTTTGATTTTTAGCAGCTCTCTTTTCTTTTCGATGCTGCCTTGCCTGTTCCCGCCTTTTTATGATATCCTCAACATCTTCCTCGGAAATGAATTTCTGTGTCCTGATCACATAGGTCTGACCATCTTCCGCTTTCCGAATTCTGATCTTGGATTTCATATAACCGTGCTCGTCACAATAAGATACATTGTAATAATGCTTTCCGTTTGGCGTAAACCATCGGATTTTTTTCTTAAGATTTTTCTGACAGAGATAACATCTGGTACTGATAATGTGTCTGTCATTCATTGCTCTTATTTTATCTTCGTAGCCTCTGGAGATAAATTTGGCATAGGATTCTTCCGGAACCTTATCGAAAATCACATGTACTTCTTCTTTTTTATCCGAAGGAATATGAAAAATATCAAAGGAGTAATTTTCCAAAACGCTTTCATCCAGAAGCGCCAGTATTTTAGCCGTATAATAAGCATCACTGAACGCCCTGTGAAAAGGAATGTCCTTTTCTATTTTCAGAAAATCAATGGCATATTCCAGGGATTTTCTCGACTTTCTGTCCTCAAAGGAAATGCTGAAAAGCTTCTGAACATCCAGAAACGGAAAAGGCTTATTGGCAAGAGGTTCCAAATGATAATACCTGATATTCCTCTGAAGCTCCAAAAGATCCATCGATCCCCAGGTACAGAAAATATAATCTTCACCGCACCACTTTCTGAAAGCCTGCATTACTTCCGGAAATGTCTTTCCGTTCTCCAGCTGTTCCATCTGTAAATGAATCAGCTTCCGCGTGACATAATTCATCTCATGATAAACCTGTGGTTTTATCAATTCACTGAATTCTCCCGTTTTTTCCCGAAGGCTGTTTAATTTTATTGCACCGATCTCAATAATTTCAAAAGGAAAATCTTTTTCTATTTTCTCTGCGGTGCTCTGATTCCATTCCAAATCCAAAATAATATAATTCATAAAATTTTCCCTGTTGTTATCAAACTTTCATTTTACGGCCAATGCCATAAACATTTAAACAATTAAGCTGTAAATTCAAAATTCTGAACTTACAGCTCTTTTAACGTCCCTGACTGGATTCGAACCAGCGGCCTTTCGCTTAGGAGGCGAACGCTCTATCCTGCTGAGCTACAGAGACATTTATCTATTATAATGCCGGATAATTGATATAACCCTGCATCCAGATAACTCCTTTGAATCTACGTCCTGCCTGAGGCTCTCCATAGAGATCCTCAGAATTGATACATATATCAAACTGTAAATCATTACAGCTCAATTTCATAAGATAAATTTCTTCTCCTGTCAGTTTATTTACTTTTTTGGAAACATCGAGGATCTCGCCCAGAATCGAATACTGGTCACATTCCACTCCGTATGGCATAAAGTAAGTATCCACGAGACTGAAAACATCTTCTTTCAGAATTTTTCTGGAAATGGATGTGTAAGTATCCATATCCTCCAGAGTAAGACTTTCAATCGCATCCTCATCGCCCTGTCTGGCTGCCGCAATTAATTGATTTCTGTTAATAGATGCTTTCTGTACTCTGCGTATTTCCATCTCATCCTTCACAATGGGAAGAATAATATTACCCTTAATGGAAAGACCTGATAAAGTAAGCGTTGTTCCTCTGATCGGGAGCATATTCATACTTTGCGCTTTCACATAAGGAATCATATTTAACAAATAGAATATCAAACTGACTCCGACTTTGATATCATCGCATATTCCCGCATAGGATTCTTTTTCCGCATGACGTTCTACGGAAACATCTTCACAGGAACTGACTCCGCTGCCTTTTAAATAAGGATAAAAATAATCAAATGTAAACTTATCATCCTCATCAAACTCTCCACAGACAGCAATTCCCATATTTTCGGCAAAATCTTCGCAAAATTGTGCAAGTATAGTTTCGTCACCATTGGACGTATAAGAACGATGCGATGCATTTAAAACGATTTCAGTAATCAGCTTCTGCTGTTCCCGTCTGTCTGTCAGCTTACTAAAACCAATAGCCCGCATATATTTATGCAAAGGTTCCACCTCCTTATCTGAGTTCTGTTTTACCGCCCATATAAGGACGAAGGACTTCAGGAATACGAATGGAACCGTCTTCCTGCAGATTATTTTCCAAAAATGCAATCAACATTCTGGGCGGAGCAACAACCGTATTATTTAATGTATGGGCAAAATATTTTCCATCTTTCCCGTTTACTCTGATCCGTAATCTTCTCGCCTGTGCATCTCCCAGATTAGAACAGCTTCCGACTTCAAAATATTTTTTCTGTCTGGGAGACCATGCTTCCACATCATAGGATTTCACTTTCAGATCGGCAAGATCTCCGGAACAACATTCGATTGTTCTGACCGGAATATCTATCGACCTAAATAAGTCTACCGTATTTTGCCATAGTTTGTCAAACCAAATTTTTGATTCTTCCGGTTTACATACAACAATCATTTCCTGCTTTTCAAATTGATGGATACGATAAACACCACGCTCTTCAATACCATGAGCGCCTTTTTCCTTTCTGAAACATGGTGAATAACTCGTTAATGTTTGAGGAAGATTTTCTTCCGGAACAATCGTATCGATAAATTTACCAATCATAGAATGTTCTGAAGTCCCAATTAAGTATAAATCTTCTCCCTCAATTTTATACATCATGGCATCCATTTCGGCAAAACTCATAACGCCGTCCACAACCGCGCTCCGAATCATAAAAGGAGGCACACAATACGTAAAACCTCTGTCGATCATAAAATCTCTTGCATAGGAAATGACCGCCGAATGAAGTCTGGCAATATCCCCCATCAGGTAATAGAAACCATTTCCTGCCACTCTGCCGGCAGCATCCATATCGATTCCATGAAATCTTTCCATAATTTCCGTATGATAGGGAATCTCAAAATCCGGAACGACAGGATCACCATATTTTTTGATTTCAACATTCTCGGAATCATCCTTTCCAATTGGAACCGATGGATCGATTATATTCGGAATGATCATCATATCTTTTTTAATTTTCTCACGAAGCTCATTTTCTTTTCCTTCCAGCTGCGTAAGACGTACGGCATTGGCAGACACCTCCGCTTTTTTGGCTTCTGCTTCTTCTTTTTTTCCCTGACCCATCAGCGCACCAATCTCTTTGGAAATTTTATTTCGATTAGCGCGAATATCATCCGCTTCCTGTTGTACTTTCCTGACCTCAGCATCCAGAGCGATTACTTCATCTACCAATTCCAGTTTGGAATCCTGAAATTTCTTTCTGATATTTTCCTTTACGATTTCCGGATTCTCCCGTAAAAATTTAATGTCTATCATCTTACTGTATTGCTCCTTTCAACCGATAACCTCTTTAATATAAATATTATTCACTTCCAGCAGATCTTTTATGATATTAACATCTTCGCCATTTTTATCTTTGATAATTCTGACGACCGGTCTGCCTGGAAATTGTTTATTCTGACGCATTACAATACCAATTTCTCCCTCATTGGTCTGTACATATGTTCCTGCCGGATAAACCGCCGTAAATTCAAGAAATATATCGACAATTCTGCCATCGAACTTAATATCTCTGAAATTTTTCAAATATTCGATTGCTTCATATACTTTGACTCTTTTACAGCCAATACCACATATCAATTCATCAAAGGCATCGCACACCTGAATGATGCGGCATTCCATTGGAATATCTGTGGCTTTTAAAGGATAACCGGAACCATCAATTCTCTCATGATGATATAATATCATATTTTTGCTTACATTGGAAATCCAATTTTCACCCTGCAATGCAGAATATGCATAGACCGGATGTTTTTTATATTCTGACTGCTCAAATTCTGTCAACTCTTCGAAATCATGATCCATATAATTAGCCGTCAGATAACGAAGTCCTAAATCATGCAGCAAACAACCAACTCCAATGTCGTGTACCAGTTCATGAGCAAGATTCATACGCAGAGCGACTACCGTTGCCAGACTGCATATGCTGACCGAATGCTCATAAATATCAGAACTTCTTTCCCTGATATCATAAATCTGCTGAACTACCTCTTCTTCTTCAAGAATATTGATAATAATATGATCCGCCGTCTGACTTAATTCTACCAGTTCTTCATTATGACAATAAGTATGTTTTTCCAGAATATCTCTTACCTGTGATTTAAAAGATTCCTCCAGATCATTTTTTAAAATAACTACGGATTCTGCTTCTTTTTCATCCCAGACATAGACTTCTTTGATTTTGAGCTCTCTCAATTTTTCAATATAATCCTGACGTAATACGGTTCCTTCGGATAATAGTACATTGTATTCACCGCTCATTACATTATTGGCCAGACATTCTTTACCTGTTAAATCATCAATTTTGCATATCTTTTTAATCATACGTTCTACCATTAAATATTTTAATTATAATCCCCTCAGTTCAACAGCTGCTAAATCAATTGTCTACATCCATTGCAATATCCAAAGCTTTCTTTTCTTCCTCTCCCAATGATATACCGCATTCCCCATGCTTAATCTCTTTTGTATAAGTATAGCATCCTTCCGCGCTATGTACTGAATTCAAAATAAATCCATTATCATTTTCATCTAAAAGAGCAAGACAAAAACTTAATTTTCCTCCCATCTGGCTGAAAGCATCATATTTTACAATTCCAATTTTTTGAAATGCTTTTTCAAGTTTTCTATATAATAAACGAATATCCTTTTCATTTTTTTCAAGTGAGGTTTTAATGAATCTATTATCCTCGTATAATCCAAAAATATCTTTTTCCAGATTCTTTGCATTTTTTCCCAACATAAACTTTTCATACTTTTTTGTCATCTTCGATAATTTTGCCATCTGTATTATCGTGAGAATTAATAAAATGAAAATTAAGGCAATTAATCCAATAAAAATATATGTAATATCAAGATTACCAAGTCCTATACTCTTTAGTAATTCATAATTCATTTTTAATTATCGCACCCCTTCTTCGATTAACCATTAAATACATTTTATCAGGACATGGCACTCAGTAAACCTATAATTTTTTCCAGATCATCATGTGAATAAAATTCGATCTCAATTTTACCGGAACCATTTCCTTTAGAAGCAATCGCCACCTTTGTTCCAAGAGCCTGTTTCAGTTTTTCTTCAACATCCTGATAAATTACTTCCAGACTCTTATCTTCTTCCTTTTCTTTTTTTGGCTTTTCAGGTTTATTCAGATTTTTAACTAACTTTTCAACATCGCGAACACTCAGCTTTTCATCAAAGATCTTTTGAGCAATATTATACTGTTCTTCGGGATTATCAATAGAAATCAGCGCTCTTGCATGTCCGGTTGAAATCATATCATCGATAATCATCTGCTGTACTTTATCACATAATTTCAAAAGTCGGATTGAATTAGTAACTGCTGTTCTGCTTTTGGAAACTCTTTCTGCAACTTCATCCTGTTTTAAATTGAATTCTGATAAGAGTCTTTTGTAAGCAAGAGCTTCTTCAATTGGATTTAAATCTTCCCTTTGAATATTTTCAATCAAGGAAATTTCAACAATTTCCTGTTCCGTATAATCACGTATAATCACAGGAACTTCTTTTAAGCCAGCCAGCTTGGCAGCACGCCAACGACGTTCACCGGCAATAATTTCATAATAGGTTTTTCGATCCTGAACAAGAATAGGCTGAAGCAGTCCAAACTGTTTAATTGAATCAGCTAATTCCTGAAGTGCATCCTCATCAAAATTTTTTCGAGGCTGCTCACGATTTGGTTCTATCTTTGTAATTTTTACAATTGTATCCGGCTCCTTCTTTTCCGCCGTATTTTTATGATCTGCACTTTTTGTATCCAATGTTACTGGAATCAGTGTATCCAAACCTTTTCCTAATCCCTTTGCCGCCATATTCTATATCCTTTCCGGAAAGACTCATTTATTAAATTCTCTGTTTATAACTTCATCTGCCAATAACATATATGCCTCTGCTCCTGCAGATTTAGGATCATACATATGAATCGGCATACCATGACTTGGAGCTTCTGCCAACCTGATATTTCTCGGTATGACAGTATTATAAATATTTTGACTTAAATGATTTTTGACATTTTCAACTACCTGCATGGAAAGATTTGTTCGTGAATCATACATTGTAAAAACGACACCTTCCATATCCAAATCAGGATTTAATCTTTCTTTAACAAGATTCACAGTATGAATTAACTGACTTAATCCTTCCAACGCATAATATTCACATTGAATAGGAACGAGTACCGTATCGGCCGTTGTCATGGAATTTATCGTCAGCATACTTAAAGAAGGCGGACAATCTATAATAATAAAATCATATTTATCTTTTATCCAATCTACTTCGTTTTTCAATATGTACTCTTTTTTATCTATTCCTATTAATTCAATTTCTGCAGCTGCAAGATTTACATTAGAAGGAATAATAGAAACTCCCGGAATGACATTTTTTAAAATACATTCTTCTATTGAACATTCACTCAGAATCAACTCGTAAATTGTATTTTCCAATTCATTTTTTTCTATTCCAAATCCACTCGTTGTGTTTCCCTGAGGATCAATATCAATAACAAGTACATTTTTTCCTTTTGATGCCAAAGAAGCCGATAAATTAATAGATGTTGTTGTTTTGCCGACTCCTCCTTTTTGATTTGCAATTGCAATCGTTCTTCTCATGTTTTATCTCCGATTCTTTTACATATTAATTTTCTTGATATTATATTTATAAATGTCTGCATTTATTATAGCACTAATCAATTAGATAATCAAATATTGAAAAAAATCATGTTTCACACCAAAATTAAAGCCTATTTTCATATGTTTCACGATTACAATTACAATATCTAGTATCAAAATGTTTCATGTGAAACATTATCTTGCGAAAAGAAAAAATAGAAGTAAATGTTTCACGTGAAACATCCGTTTTTCAAAATAGACCTTTTACAGTCTGAACGTTAAAACTTTCTTTAAACTATACTTTGATAATATTATTTTTTATTGCAAAAACCGCCGCTTGTGTTCTGTCGGAAACATCTATCTTCTTAAAAATATTAGAAATATGATTTTTAACAGTGCGTTCGCTGATATCTAAATTTAATGCAATTTCTTTATTTGACATCCCATTGGCAACCTCAATTAAAACTTCCAGCTCACGTTTTGTTAAAAAATCAATCTTGTCCTTTTCCACATCTCTGTTAGCTAACCGGAAATTTAATTCCGGTATTAGACTCGGTTGTATATAATTTTTTCCCTGAAAAACCATAAGGATTGCTCTCTTCAATTCAGCGGACTCGGAATCTTTCATAATATATCCATCCACTCCACAATCAACTGCCTTAATCAGATATTCTACTTCGTTATGAAGTGTCAGCATCAATACTTTAATACTAAGATTCTCATTCTTTATTTCTCTCAAAACTTCAATTCCGTTTTTTTCAGGCATATTAATATCCAAAAGAAGAACATCGGGACAATTCATCTTTAATTTTTCCAGACATTCATTTCCATCTCCCGCTTCGGCAATTACTTCTATATTTCCATCAATTTCTAATAATTGTTTAATTCCTTCCCGCATCAAAATATGATCATCCGCAATCATAACTTTAATACTGTCACCCATTTTTTCTACCTCTTTCCTAAGAATAATCATTACTCATAACTAAAAAGGTATTTCTATTTCAATAATTGTCCCCTTTTCAGAGGTATCTATTTTTATTTTTCCATGTAACATCTGAACCGTTTCTTTCATAATAGATAAACCAAAATGACAATTTTTTTTATCATTTTTGTTTTCATAAAAACCTTTTCCGTTATCAGCGACTTTTAAATGATATTTATGATTTTTTTCTTTTAAAGAAACAAATAGTTTATCGCCCTGGGAATGTTTTACAGCATTATGGCAACATTCCTGAATCAGTCTTAAAAGATATAAAGACTTCACATTATTATTTTCACATGAAACATTATCAATATCCGATTCTATAGTAAAATTAAAATCCTGATTAATGATATAAAGAACCTTTTCTACGGTCGCCTTTAGTCCAAGATCTTCCAGTGAGAAAGGATACATATTATAAATAATAGTACGCATCTCTTCAATAACTTTACGCAGTTCCTGTTGCGTAGTGGCCAACTCAAGCTTTGCTTTTATCGGATCTTTTTCAATATATAAAGAACTCAGTTCAATTTTATGTATTAAATGAGAAAGATCCTGTAAAGAAATATCATGTAAATCTTTTGCAATCCGTTGACGTTCTATTTCCACAATATCCAAAATATTCAAAACAAACACCAGAGGCCAGAAGCCTGCGCCTTTCTTTATATTAACATTTTCTTCCGCCTGCGAATTTTTTGCCGAAGCTCTGTAACGATACGCATTGAGAATTTTAAATTATCGACTGCAATCCAATTAAAAGCTATACTAATATCATATAATAATTTTTTATAGAAGGAAAGAGTTTTATTTGTATTCAGTAATATGATATAATAAACACAGACTTATAAATTTATACCATAATACGGAGAAAACTATGAATAAAAAAATAATAACAATCGGCATTCTTTCCGCTTCTGCCATATCAACAATTCATCTGATTAACAGAATGCATCATTTCCTGTATACATCAGGAAAGCTCCTGTCCTGTTCTGAAAACCAATATTATAAATGGCGATTTGGAAAAATAAAATATGATAAAAAAGGAAAAGGAAATCCGGTTCTCTTCATTCATGATCTGACGAGCGGAAGTTCGAGCTATGAATTTCACAGACTTGTAAATAATCTTACAAATCGGAATGAAATCTATACAATCGATCTACTGGGATATGGACTTTCCGAAAAACCATCCATTACCTATACAAATACTTTATATGAAGAGTTAATTACTGATTTTATTAAAAATATTATCGGTAGAAAAACTTCTGTTATTGCAACCGGAAATTCCGTTCCGTTTGTAATTTCAGCATGTCATCATAATCCTGAATTATTTGATAAACTGATTTTCATAAATCCACAGAGTCTGTACAGCCAAAATCAAATACCATCAAATCAGACAAAATTATTCAAATTTATATTTGAACTGCCTGTTATTGGAACCTTTATCTATAATATTTTAAATACAAAACATACTTTTGAGAAAACTTTTGAAAATGAATATTTTTATCATAAAAACGAAATTAAAGAAAAATATATTTTAAACTATATGGAAGCTTCACAACTCTCCGGTTATTTTTCAAAGTATTCTTTTGCAAGTTTCACCGGTAAATATATGAATACCAATATTATTCATTCCTTAAAAGAAATCAATAACAGTATTCTTATGATTGGCGGAGCAAATAAAAAAGAAATAAAAACAACATTAGAAAATTATGTTTATTATAACAGTTCCATTGAAACAGTTTATATTTCTGAAACCAGACATCTTCCTCAACTGGAAGCTCCTGATAAAGTATTGGAACAAATCAGAATATTAATCAATGAATAGGTTTTTTGGAAGGGATGCCTGCTCTTCTTGGATAAGCAGCAGGTGTCTCTTTTTCTTTATAAATTACCAATAAATTTCTATATAAATTGGAATCCGGAATCGTGAATTCCACCTGTCTTTCCAATCGACCTCCCAAAACAGAAAATGCTTTCTGTGCATGATCCATTTCCTCAACAAATTTTTCAGATTTATAAGAAATAAAATAACCACCGGGTTTTACAAAAGGAATACAATATTCAGAAAGCGTAGAAAGATTGGCCACTGCCCTGGAAACCGACAAATCAAACTGTTCTCTGTATTTCTGATCCTTCGCAAAATCCTCCGCTCTTCCATGTATTACTTCAACTTTTTCAAGGGACAGCGTTTCTACTATCGTTTGTAAGAAATGAACTCTTTTTTGAAGAGAATCCAACAATGTGATCTTTAAATCAGGAAAAACAATTTTTAAAGGGATTCCGGGAAATCCCGCACCCGTACCGATATCGATTACAGAAGAAAAAGAAGAAACTTCACAGGCCTTTACGAGAGAAAGGCTGTCTACAAAATGTTTCTTGCAAATTTCATGAAAATCCGTAATTGCTGTCAGATTCATTACTTGATTCCATTCAACCAGAAGCTCATAATATGACATAAACTGACATAATTTTCTTTCATCCAGGATAATATTTAATTCTTCCAGATCTTTTTCAAAGAAATGAAAATCATATTTTTTTAATTCCACCATTGAGAATCCTTCCCTGATTCAAAATATTTCATTTTTACTTCCATCTGTCTGCAAATCAATAGGTTGAATACATTTTTTATTCAACCTTTTCTTTCCGAAGAGATCGGTATTTTTGTTCCATGTAAATCAAAAGAACCGAAATATCAGCCGGAGATACACCGGATATTCTTGAAGCCTGTCCAAGAGAAACCGGTCTGTAAGATATCAGTTTCTGTCTTGCTTCCAGACGAAGGCTTTTGACATCATTATAATCCAGATCTGTCGGTATCAGCTTTCTTTCCATTTTCTTAAACTGCTCTACCTGCTTTAACTGTCTTTCGATATATCCTTCATATTTAATCTCAATTTCCACCTGTTCTATTACATCTTCGGGAAGCGGTTTGCGCTTTGGGTCAATTTCAGATAAAATTTCATAAGACAACTCAGGACGACACATTAATTCAGCAAGATTAGTACCCGTTTTTAATTGGGAACTTCCATGAGCTGCCATAAATTCCTGATGATCTTTGGAGGCGCCGATTACAGTATTTTTTAATCTTTCTATCTCCTGTTCAATCATTTCTTTTTTATGAAGCATTTTATCATACTGTTCCTTAGAAACAAGCCCAACCTCATAACCGATCTGACGAAGTCTTAAATCCGCATTATCCTGACGTAATATAAGTCGATATTCCGCTCTTGAAGTCATCATACGGTAAGGTTCGTTATTTTCTTTTGTTACCAGATCATCGATCAAAACGCCAATATATGCCTGAGAACGATCCAGTATAACAGGTTCTTTTCCAAGTATTGTAAGCGCAGCATTCATTCCGGCCAAAAGTCCCTGTGCAGCTGCTTCTTCATAGCCGCTGCTTCCGTTAAACTGTCCCCCGCTGAACAATCCCTTTATTTTTTTAAACTCCAGAGTCGGATACAGTTGCCTTGGGTCAATACAATCATATTCTATGGCATAAGCGTTTCTTACAATTTTGCAATGCTCCAGACCCGGAACGGTCCGATACATGGCGAGCTGTACATCTTCCGGAAGAGAAGAAGACATTCCTCCAACATACATTTCATTTGTATGTAATCCTTCCGGTTCAAGAAATACCTGATGCCTTTCCTTATCCGCAAATTTTACAACCTTATCTTCAATCGAAGGACAGTATCTTGGACCGGTTCCTTCAATTACACCGGCGTAAATCGGAGACCTGTCCAGATTATTTCTGATAATTTCATGCGTCTTTTCATTTGTATAAGTAAGCCAACAGGAAACCTGATCGATCTGCACATCTTCCGGATCGGTTGAAAAAGAAAAAGGGGTAATTTTCTCATCGCCAAACTGTTCTTCCATTTTATTAAAATCAATCGAACGCTTATCCATTCTGGCAGGTGTACCCGTTTTAAACCTTCTTATTTCAATACCAAGATTTTTTAAAGATTCCGTCAGATGATCTGCCGACTGTAAACCATTTGGTCCGGTATAAGTAATTGCTTCCCCGCAGAGGCATCTTGCTTTCAAATAAGTTCCTGTACAAAGAATTACCGCTTTACATTCATATATAGTATTTGTATATGTTTTTACACCTGTTATTTGATAAACCTTATTTTTACCAACATGATTATTCTCCGAATGAATATCCGTATGATCTTCTAGCTCATTATCTACATTATTTTTTTTCTCATATAATAATTCACAAATCTCGGCCTGCCTGATCGTCAGATGATCCTGATTTTCAAGCACCTTACGCATCGCTCTGGAATATTCCGCCTTATCGGCCTGGGCACGAAGTGAATGAACGGCCGGTCCCTTGGATCTGTTCAACATCTTGGACTGAATAAAAGTTTTATCAATATTTTTGCCCATTTCACCGCCAAGCGCATCGATTTCCCTTACCAGATGTCCTTTTGATGTTCCTCCCACATTCGGATTGCATGGCATCATGGCAATACTGTCTATGCTGACTGTAAAAATAACGGTTTCAAGGCCAAGTCTTGCACAGGCCAAAGCCGCTTCACATCCCGCATGTCCTGCTCCAACCACACAAACATCAACTTTTTCGTTCATAAATACCTCCTGTCAAGGCGAACATTATTTTCCGGTACAAAACTTTGAAAATATTTCATTGATCAGATCTTCTCCGACCTCTTCTCCAATGATTGTTCCAAGAGAAGAATAAGCGCTCATCAGATCAATAGAATAAAAATCTTCCGGCATTTGATTTTCTATACTTTTTCTCACCTGCAGCATACTTTCATAAGCATCTTTTACCGCTTCTTTATGCCGCATGTTGGTAAGATATATTTCATCATTATAAATCAAGTCTCCATGCAGAAACATATCCCTGACTGTTTCCGTAAAAAGCTCTACCCCTTCTTTTTCTTTCATGGATGTCTTAATTATTTTATTTTTATCCAAAAAAGAGAATTTCTCTTCTGTTTCTGTTACGCAAACGTTCAAATCCGATTTATTCAAAAGAATGATAATTTTCTTGCCGGAAATCATTTCCATGATATCAGAATCGTTTTCATCCATTGGAACGGAAGCATCCACCACATAAACGATCAGATCCGCTTCCGCAACTACTTTTCTTGCTTTTTCCACACCGATTTTTTCAACAATATCATCCGTATTACGAATTCCGGCCGTATCAATGATATTTAAGGTAATTCCACCGAGAGAAATTGTTTCCTCCAACACATCTCTTGTCGTTCCTGCCACTTCCGTTACGATTGCTTTCTCTTCCCCAACCAGTATATTTAATAAAGAAGATTTTCCTGCATTTGGTTTTCCTACAATAACGGTATGAATTCCTTCTTTTAATATTTTTCCATCATCCGCGGAGTCGAGAAGTTTTTTCAAACGAATTATAAGATTTTCAACTTTTCCGGATAATTTTTCCGGATATCCATCCAGACTGATATGTTCCGGATCATCCAGAGCGGATTCAATAAAAGCAATCTCATAAATAATTTCTTCTCTCAAAGCTTTAATAATTTTCAAAAGGGAACCATTTAACTGCTTTACGGAATTTTTAAGAGCAAATTCATTCTGAGAAGAAATCATATCCATTACTGCTTCCGCTTTTGACAGGTCGATTCTTCCATTCAAAAAAGCTCTTTTTGTAAACTCTCCGGGCTGTGCGGTTCTGGCTCCCGCTTCAATGACAATTTCCATGATTTTCCGCATGACAAAAGTGCCGCCATGACAGTTTATTTCTACGACATCCTCCTTTGTATAACTATAAGGAGCCTTCATAACAGAAACCATTACTTCATCCAGAATTGTTCCGTCTCTTCTGACGATATATCCATAATGAATTGTATGAGACTGATAGGATTTCAGACACCTTTTATGATTTGTGTTGACAAAAACAGAATCTGCAATCGATATGGAATCTTCACCGCTCATACGGATGATTCCAATACCGGAATTAGTCATGGCTGTTGAAATTGCAGCAATTGTATCCGATTTCATATAATTACCCATACCTTTCTATATAAAAATATATCCTATAAAAATTGGAATGTAAATAAATTTACATTCCAATTTCCAATCAATTTCTTTTATGACTTACTGTATTTCTTCAATACCACAACAACATGTCTGTAAGGTTCATCTCCCTCGCTGTGAGTCGTAACATACTTGTCATTTTGCAGCGCGGAATGAATAATTCTTCTTTCATAAGGATTCATCGGTTCCAGAGATACAGGTCTTTTCGTCCTTTTTACCTTATAAGAAATATTCTTTGCAAGATTTTCAAGTGTTTCTTTTCTTCTTTGTCTGTAATTCTCCGTATCTACTTTAATATGAACATAATTCTCCACATCCTTGTTCACCACGAGAGATACCAGATATTGAAGGGAATCCAGAGTCTGTCCTCTTTTTCCAATTAAAACTCCCATCTCATCTCCGCTCAAATCAATATTCATGGAATTGTTTACTTCATCATAATTAATATCGATTACAACAGTAAGATTCATCGCTTCAAAAACACTGTTCAGGAATTCTTTCGCTTTATCCTGAATGGAAGATTTAACCTTCGCCTTAATAACAGCAGGCTTGGAACCTATTCCAAGAAAACCTGAAGAACCTTCTTCAATTACTTCGTATTCCAGTTTATCGCTTGTTACAAGTAATTTCTGACAGGCTTCCGTAATAGCATCACTAACTGTTTTAGCTGAAAACTCCATAAAATCCATAACTAATTCTCCTTACCTCAAATCTTCACCTTTTACTTGTTGTTCTTTTCATTATATTGCTTCACCATATTCGCTTTCGCCGCTATGCTTCCCGGTTTTGCATTTTTACTATAATATTCCGTAGATTTTCTTACAGCCTCATCCTTTTCCTCCTGAGTCATGGAAGGTCTGGACGGCTTATTGGAAGCGCTGACATTTCTGGTATTCATATTGGCATAAGCATTCAGTTTCTCTGCTCTGACACCGGCTTTTTCCATTTTTTTCTTAGCCTTGTCCGAATTTTTTCTGATGACTTCGTCCAGATCCATTTTATCGATATGCTTGTTAATTACAATCTGCTGAATACTTCTGACTACCGCACCGGCAACCCAGTAAAGACCAACGCCGGCCGGAAGCGTATAACAGAAGAAAGCCGACATGATGGGCATCATCATATTCATCATTTTCATGGACTGCATCATCGTATTCTGCTGTTCATTATCAGAATTCGTATTTTGCTGAGGCATTAATTTTACATTAAGCCACTGTGTTACGGCAGCCAGAACAGGAATTGCCAGAGCTGCAATCACCATCCCATAAGCACCGGCAGACAAAGCTTCCTTCAAAGTAAAAGAAGGAGAATTGGCTATATTCAGTCCAATAAAATTGTTATAACGGTCTAACAAAGAAAGTGTATTGTCCACATCAGCGGATAAGGCAGGAAATTTATCCTTAATGCTCAACCATTCCGCGGTAGATGCCCTGTTTAATACATCGATAAAGGTATTCTGAACATAAGTCGTTACCCCGCTTGTAAAAGACTCATTTTCAAACTGTTTTGCAAACATTCCAGCATTGGTGAAGCTCTGAATGAATTCACTGCTTCCTGCCTGTTTGATAAGATTATCAACCAACGGAAAAAAAGTATTTTTGATACTGCTTACGTATGCCGGCATATTGTAAATAACGCGGTATAATGCCCACATGATCGGCAGCTGAATCAACAGCTGTACACAGCTTCCCGTAGGGGATACTCCATATTTTGCATAAAGGGCCTGTGTTTCTGCCTGCATTGCCATCATGGAATCATTATCTTTTTTATTCTTATATTTTGCCTGAATTGCCTGAAGTTCAGGATTCATCTTCGCAGAGAGTTTGGAATACTTCTGCTGCTTGATCGTAAGCGGCATCATTAATAAATACATGACGATCGTAAATAAAATGATAGCCAGTCCGATATTTGGGATTCCTATCTTATCAATAACGAAAAAGATGCCTTCCATTACATAGCCCAATAATTTGGTAATAGGCCCTATAATAAATGTGGAATCCTGAGTTAATAAAATACCTGGCACTCCTGTTTCCTCCTTTTATCCTTATGATATACATCATATTATTATGGAACCGGATCATAACCACCTTTTGAAAAAGGATTACATCTTATAATTCTCCATAAAGCAAGAAAACCTCCTTTTACCGCACCGTACTTCATGACGGCCTCCAGGCCATAATCAGAACAGGACGGAAAATAAGGA
Organism: uncultured Lachnospiraceae bacterium; assembly: GCA_937910785.1. GTDB lineage: Bacteria > Bacillota > Clostridia > Lachnospirales > Lachnospiraceae > UBA3282. Next base: position 35,662 of record CALDLG010000184.1, read on the forward strand.
CATTTCGTACTTTTCATAGGAGAAATATATTTTTTATAGAACTTAATAAGATAAATCAATAGTTTTTTCATATCAATTTCTAATGCAACACATCACTCCGATGATACTTAATAAAAAAAGATCTTCAGTATATGATGCATCTTCGCAAGATGTAATAATGCCCTTTCAATCTCTTCATAGCCGACTGAAGCAGCACTTTTTCTGGCAACGACTACTATATCTAAACCACTATTAAATATATTTTCATGTAGTCTGTAACTTTCT
>CALDLG010000185.1 GCA_937910785.1 uncultured Lachnospiraceae bacterium
GCCTTTTTCACTAAGTGCCGACGCTTTTCAAGGGCCTTCAAAGGAAATATACGCCGCACTGCCCCTTTGGCTGTCAGACGACTCAATTCGTTCTATCTGTTCGTCATCAGCTTACCCATCGCCTGATTCAACCCGTTGACTGTCAGCTTATACATGGGAAACATTCCCTTGATGGCGGTCTCCGCCTCTCTCCAGGGGGCATGGCCGGGAGCCATCTTCGGGTTCAGCCAGACGATGCGCTTATAATGCCTCTTCATCAGCTGCAGCCACTCCATGCCGGAAAGGCCGCCGTTTGGCCCTCTGTAATTGCCGGTCGTGGAATAGAGCTCTTCCGGCGCCATCGCCGCATCTCCGACAATGATTACCTTATAATCGCTGTCCAGATTCCGGAACATCCATTCCGTATCGATCCAGTCGCCGTTCTCACATTCCGGCGTCTTATAAAGCTTGGAATAGATGCAGTTATGAAAATAATAGGTCTTAACATCCTTACAATGATTCGATTTATGAACCGATTGAAAAAGCTCATTCAACAGGCTGCTGTATGGAATCATCGTTCCACCGGAATCCATCAAAAGCAGCAGCTTGACCGCATTTTTCCGGGGCCGCTCCATCACAATCTGCAGACAGCCTCCGTTATTGCAGGTCTTGTCGATCGTTCCATCGATATCCAGCTCCGTTTTGGGAATATCCAGCTTCGTCGAAAACTGCCGCAGCTTCCGCAGCGCTACCTGAAACTGTCTGTTATCCAGAATCCGGTCATCCCGGAAATCTCTGTATTTTCTCGCTCCGATAACCTGAAAGGCCGACTGATAGCCGGTGGAACCGCCTACCCGGATGCCTCCCATATTTCCGCCCGTATTCCCGAAAGAGGTCTTTCCCATCGTACCGATCCAGAAACTGCCGCCGTTATGTTCGGAATCCTGATCGCGCAGACGATCCCTGAACTTCTGCTCCACATCTTCCTTATCGACCTGCACCTGTTCCTCATTCATGACATGCCGCATTTCTTCATGCTGTTCATCGATCATATCCGACTTATCCAGCCATCTCAACATATTTTTACTGATTTCATTCTCCGACTGAATCCCTTTAAACACCTCGTCGAAAGCCATGTCAAATTTATCGAATTCCGTCTCCGACTTCACCAGAATCATTCTTGCAATATAATAAAAATCCGTCAGACCGCTGTTGCAGAGTCCCTGTGACAGAGCTTCCTGTAAGGTCAGCCATTCCGTCAGCGTGACGTGAAGCCCTTTCGCCTTCAGCGTATAAAAAAATTTAGCAAACATCCAACAACCATGCCTTTCTTTCATTTGATACCGCAGCATATCCGGCCCATACGACAATTAACGTTTTACCGTTTTATCAGTCCACCCGATGTCTGATCGTTTCCAGATCTTCGTCCTTTTTCACGACAACGCCGATAAACGGGAGCTCTTCTCTCAGCCTGTCCGTCGGAATTCCGCCGATCTGGAGAGCGTTGATCCAGTCGATCAGCTCCGAGGTGCTCGGTTTTTTCCGAATATCTTTAATGGACCGAATCCAGTAAAAGACTTCCATCGCATCTTTTAAAAGTTTTTCCTCCACATCCGGATAATGGGTCTTTACGATCTCTTCCATCAGCTCCGCATTCGGGAAATCGATATAGTGAAAAATACATCTTCTTAAGAACGCATCCGGCAGCTCTTTCTCCGCATTGGAGGTAATAATCACAATCGGTCTGTGCTTCGCCTTCACCGTCCGCTTCGTTTCATGAATATAGAATTCCATCTGGTCAAGTTCCCATAACAAATCGTTGGGAAACTCCAGATCCGCCTTGTCAATCTCGTCGATCAGCAAAACCACCTGCTCCTCTGAGTCAAAGGCCTCTCCGAGCTTGCCGAGCTTAATATATCTGGCAATGTCGTCCACCCCTTCTTCCCCGAACTGGCCGTCATAAAGCCGCTGTATCGTATCATAGACATAAAGCCCCTCCTGTGCCTTCGTCGTAGACTTGATATTCCAGATAACGAGACGCTTTCCCAGAGATTCGGCCACCGCCTGCGCCAACATGGTTTTTCCTGTCCCCGGCTCTCCCTTGATCAATAACGGTTTCTGCAGGGCCACCGCCACATTCACGCTTGCAAGCAGCTCCCTTGACGCTACATACTGTGAAGTGCTCGTAAAAGTTGTTTTCTTATCGCTCATTTTCTTTTTCCTTCCCGCCATCTCAATTTTTATTCCATTCAGCAAGCAATGACCCGCCAAGGGCACACTTGCTATACGCTTAAATTTATGTTACGATATTTTAGTTATAAAAGCAAGAAAGAAAAACGCAGGAACTATATGCAGAAGGGAATCAAAACCATGATAGAAAATTTACTGAACAGAACCAAAACCACACTTTCCTTTGAGGTCTCTCCGCCGAAAACAGAAGAGGAATTTCAGGCAGTCTTCGGAAAACTGGATGCCTTTGCGGCGCTTCATCCGGATTTTATCAGCTGCACCTATGGAGCCGGCGGTTCCAGAGCGGGCAAAACCGCAAAAATCGTTTCTTATATTCAGAATCAGTTACATATCGACGCGATCGCCCACATGACCTGTGTCGGCTTCAAGCAGGCGGATCTTCAGACAAATTATGAATTGCTGCAAAAAGAAGGCATCCGGTACGTGATGGCGCTGCGCGGCGACAGACCGCAGTCCATGACCGATGAACAGTTTAACAACAGAGAGTTTTTCTATGCCACCGATATGATCCGTTATCTGAAAGCAAATACTTCTTTACGGATTGCCGGAGCCTGCTATCCGGAGAAGCATTATGAAGCGGAAAGTTTCGAAAGCGATCTGGCACATCTGAAAGAAAAGGTCGATGCCGGAGCGGAGTTCCTGATCACGCAGCTTTTCTTCAGCAATGATCTCTTTTACCGCTTTCAGGAACGTGCGGCGGCGGCAGGCATTACCGTTCCCATCTGCGCAGGCATCATGCCGATCACAAGTCCGCGGCAGATCGGAACATCCGTCACCTTATCCGGCTCCTCCGTTCCGAAAGAGCTGTCGGATATCATCGCGACTTACGGAGATAACAAAGACGACATGCGCAAGGCAGGCATCGACTATGTGGTCCGTCAGATACGCGATCTGAAAGAGCACGGTGTGGACGGCATTCACCTTTATACGATGAACTGGCCAAAGACGACGGCGAGCATCGTCTCCCGGATCTGAAAAGAACGGGAAGCAGTCCCTCCAGATCAATCGTCTGAAAAGAATCCATGTACTGAGGAAATAACAGACCGGTAACAATATCAGAATTCCTCCGATTATCGCAGTTTGCGCAAACAATGCGCCAAATCCGATACAGGCTGCTGCCGATACCATCCGGATAAAACAGACTGTGAACATCGATGAAGCAAAAAGCGCAACCACAATCGGCAGTCCGAGCCAGATTCCAGACTGTATCAGCACGAGACTGCCGATATCTTTTACAGGCAAAAATTAACGGGATTAATTCTCCCAAAGCCTTTACCCATTACGATCAACTTATATTTCTGAGCTAAGGTACCAGCCTGCCTGAGCCTCCCACATTTTTCTGTACTCTCCATTCTGTTCCAGAAGTTGTTTATGATTTCCATTTTCGACTATTCTTCCATCTTTAAGAACAACAATCCGATCGGCAATTCTTGCCAGTCCCAGTCTGTGAGTAATGACAATACAGGTTTTTCCTTTCGCAACATTCAAAAATGTCTGATAGAGCCGGCTCTCCTGCAAAGGATCAATCGCTGCTGTCGGTTCATCCAGTAGTATGATTTTAGATTTTCTGTAGACTCCTCTCGCTATGGCAATTTTCTGCCACTGTCCTCCGGACAGATCAATACCGTCAAAATCCCTTGATAAAACCAGCTGCCTGTTTATATCCAGTTTTTTTTCAACTTCCCGGATGATCTTTTCAGAATCTTCTGTGCTGTGAAGATCCGAGATACGAACATTCTCTTCAAGATTAAATTTATACCGATTAAATTTCTGGAATACGGCGCTTAAAGATGAAAAACAATTTCTTTTCTTATCCATGAGTTTGCCGCCCATGATTACCTGTCCGCTGTCCGGTTTATAAATTCCCAGAATGATTCTGGCAAGAGTCGTTTTTCCGGCACCGTTTTCACCTACCACAGCCACCATTTCCCCATCCTGAATGTTCAGACATACCTGGTTCAGACACATTCGTTCCGCTTCCGGATACTGGAAGGATACATGGTCCAGTACAATACTTCCGTTGTCAATTTCTACAGTTTCTTCCACGACTTCCGGACGTTCCATCAAGCTTAAAAAATGATTGACTCTGCCTATATTTCGTGAAAGTTCACCGAGACTGTCCTGAAAAACCTCTTCCATTAACAGAAACATTACATCAATCGAAGAAAATACCGCTGCAAACGCACCAACAGTGATTTGTCCCCGCATACAACCGGAAACAAGCAAAAGTAAAATACCACCATATGCCATAAAGCTGAATAGATTGAGCATCAGATTAACAACCGCTTCTTTCCTGCGGTTTTTCCATGTAGTTTTATTCCACTTCTGAATTCCGTCCTGATATAGCCGGAGAAAATATTTTACTGCGCCAAGCACACGCGTTTCCTTGAAGCAATCCAATGTTGTCAGCGTTTTCCCGTAAGCGTCCGCCTCTCTTCGAACCGGTGCAATCTGCATTTCAATCCGGTCTCCAAAATACATTTTTACAAAGTTAGAAACAAGTACCGGCAAAAAAACAAGAAAAACAGCAGCATTCTCCATGGCTCGACTTCAAAATAAAGAAT
>CALDLG010000186.1 GCA_937910785.1 uncultured Lachnospiraceae bacterium
TCCAAGGGATATCGCGATCGTTTCCCTGTATAACGGTTCAGCGCTGAATCTGATGCGCCCGTCGGTTACCGCCATCGATACTTCCGCAAGAAGTGTCGGAACGGAACTTGGGAAACAGGTCTGTCATTTTCTGCAGGGAGAGCGGTATCAGAAAAAAACACTGCTCGATTACGAAATCCTGATCCGAAGATCGACAGACAAATAATTACGGGGAATGAAAAAAATCATATAACAGAAAAGAACTCATAAAATGCAAATCATATAACGGAAAGGACGGAGATAAAGGATGAAAACAAAAATGGCTTACGGTGTTGATCTTGGATGGCTCAGCCAGCTGGAGGAGAGAGGAATCCGCTGGGTGGACAAAGAAAAGAAGGAAATCGAACCGCTTTTAGCGATGAAGGAAATGGGGGCGGATGCGGTACGGCTTCGTATTTTTGTCAATCCGCCGAAGGATGCTTACTGGCGGAAGGATGAAAATACGGTCTGTATGCTTGGCTTCTGCGATGCGCAGAGCGTGCTGAAGGTATCGGAGCGGGTGAAGGCCGCGGGCATGAAACTGATGCTGGACTTTCATTACAGCGATTATTTTGCGGACCCGGAACATCAGGATATTCCGGCAGAATGGATTAATGATGACGCACAGACGCTTACGAAACGGGTTTATCAGCATACGAAGGACGTTATGACTTTATTTGTGGAAAAGGGCATTCGGCCGGACTGGGTGCAGGTCGGCAATGAGATTAATCCCGGTCTGTTGCTGCCGGCAGGCAGCAGGGAGGAACATCCGGAGCAGATGACGGCTTTCTTGAACGCCGGCTATGACGCGGTGAAGGAATGCTGTCCCGAATGTCAGGTCATTACGCATCTTTCCTGCGTGAATCTCCCGGAATTCTGCGATCCTTTCTGGGAGGCTTTCTTCGGAAATGGCGGCAAAACGGATATTCTGGGCTTTTCCTATTATCCGTACTGGTATGATATGATCATACAGCAAAGAGAGAAAAAGCCTGCGGACCTTTTCTATAATCCGCTGATTACCTATGCGGAGCGTTATGGGAAGCCCGTTATGATCGTGGAAGTGGGCGGGCCGGAAACGGATGCGGAAGGAACCCATGAGCTCCTGATGAATACGATGGAGGCGGTATGGCAGGTTCCGGATGGTCAGGGACTCGGCGTTTTCTATTGGGAACCGGAGGTCGGAGCGGATCTTCTTCCCGATCGATATCCGCTCGGCGCGGCGATCGCGCTGGACGATCACACGATTCAGTTTACGGAGGCGCTTTCGGCATATAAGGAGTTTCAGGAGAAGCATTCTTAAATTATGGCTTTACCGCGCATAATTTCGGTGAATATAGCTTGCCAGTTTTGGGGAAAACAAGTACAATAAGCGTATCTGTGGCGTGATTGTACTTGTTTTTTTGTATATTAATATAATGAAATGGATGATCGGATGATATGGAAAGAGCTTTGTTAGTAGGGATGAATCTGAATAACGGGGAGGACTACAGACTTTCACTGAAAGAGCTCGAAAGTCTGGCGGAAGCCTGTGAAATGGAAACGGTGGGAATTGTGGAGCAGAACCTGCCGGAGATTCATAAGGCGTTTTATATCGGGACGGGAAAAGTGGAAGAGGTTCGGGAAGAGGCGCAGGCGTCAGAGGTGGATGTGGTCGTGTTCGATAACTCCCTTTCGCCGATGCAGATTCGAAATTTACAGGATAAGATTGGGAAACCGATTCTGGACAGAAGCACGCTTATTCTGGATATTTTTGCCAGGAGGGCCCGTTCCAGAGAAGCGAAGCTGCAGGTTGAGGTGGCGCGGCTTCAATACATGCTTCCCCGCCTTGTGGGGCTTCATGCGGCGCTCAGCCGGCAGGGCGGCGGCAGCGGCTCCATGAGCAATAAGGGGGCCGGAGAGAAGAAACTGGAGCTGGACCGGCGTGTTCTGGAGCACCGTCTGGCCGAATATCGGCGGGAACTGAAAGAGGTAGGGGAACAGCGGCGGACGCAGAGGAAGCAGCGTGAAGCGTCCGGCATGCCGAGAGTGGCGCTTGTGGGATATACGAATGCGGGAAAATCTACGCTTCTGAATGCCATGCTGGATTTATACGGTGTGGATGAGATCGATGTGGATGAGAAAAAGGTTATGGAAAAGGACATGCTTTTTGCGACGCTCGATACAACGGTTCGAAAGATTGCACCGGAAGGCCATCATTCTTTTCTGCTGTCGGACACGGTAGGGTTTATTCATAAGCTGCCCCATCATCTTGTGGAGGCTTTTCGTTCCACGCTGGAGGAGGCAAAAGAGGCGGATGTCCTGCTTCATGTGATCGATTACAGCGATGAACATTATAAAGAGCAGATCGCGGTGACGGAGCAGACTTTAAAAGAGCTGGGGGCGGAGGGGATTCCCGTGCTTTATGTCTATAATAAGGCGGATAAGGTTCCCACCGAAAATATTCCGGGGCCATTCTCCGGAGCGGATGACAATTCGAAGGGCAGGATTCCGGCGGTGGTGCAGGACAGCATCTATCTGTCCGCCAGAGAAAAAATCGGGATGGAAGAGCTGGTCTGTCTGATCGAAAAGAAGCTCGCGGGCGGTTACCGGGAATGCGCGTTTTTGATTCCTTATACGGATGGCAGGGCGGTTTCGTATCTGAATGAAAATGCGGTGGTTTTTGAAACGGAATACCGGGAGAACGGTGTTTACGTGAAAGCAGACTGTAAAGAGCAGGATGCCCGGTATTATGAGAAATATAAAGTCTGAGGGGCAGCGATATGGAAAAATCAGCCAGAAATTCCAATCATGAGTTACTGCGTATTCTTGCAATGTATATGATTGTATTGATTCACGCCAATATGTATCTGTTTCAGTTTACCGGGGGAGGCATTGGCTTTGCTCTCAACGGAATGGTAAACGGGATCTGCAATATCGGTGTATCCTGTTTTATACTGATTTCCGGATATTATGGCGTAAAATTCAGTATCCGCAAATTTGTCAGAATGGAATGCATGATGATCACCTATTCGCTGCTTGAGACCGCACTGATGTGTCTGATTCTGCCTGAGCAGGTGCAGGGGGCGGCGCTGTTAGAGCAGCTGATCAAATCTTTCCTGCCGTTTATTACAAGAAAATACTGGTTTTATTCCTCTTACGTGTGTCTTTTTTTCCTGAGCGGTTACATACGGAAATTTATTGACTGCCTGAGCAGGGAAGAGTTTAAGAGGCTGCTGCTCCTTCTGCTGTTTCTGTTCAGCGTTCTGCCGACGTTTTTTTACTTCGAGCTGATACCCGATAACGGCAAGGGACTGGTGCAGATGATCATGGTTTATCTGCTGGGGAGGTACATCCGGATGTATCGGGACGTCAAATTGCCGTCCATGGCGGGAATCCTTTTTGTTCTGTTGTGGGCTGTTAACGGGATATCTCATGAAATCCCGATCAGTCTTGGAGATGTCTGGCATCATCTGTGTAAGGATAACAGCATAACCAATCTGATCATGGCGGTTATTCTGTTTTATGCCTTTAAGGAGCTGAAACTTTTTTCGGGGAAAGAAGATGGAACGGCCGGGAAAGCGTCCCGGATAGTTAATCGGACGGCCGGTTATGTATTTGCGGTTTTTGCGCTGAATAATGTGCTCGTGACGGCAGTGATGAGACTGCTGTCTGACGGCGGATTTCAGGGAGCCGGCGGCATTCCGGGATTTCTGGAGCTTGCGGGTATCGCCGCGGCGATTCTCATCGGATGTCTTGGCATCGGAGCGGTGCGGGAACTGTTTCTTGGCCGGGCGGACCGGTATCTGGGAGAGCTGTTTGAGAGGAAAGCGGCACAGATTGGGAAAAAGATCGAAAAGAGGGCGAATAATTGTAAATTTCTCCATTGACAGGATTTCGCATATGGAATATAATACACTACGTTTATAGTATAATCAGTAAAACCGAAAGAGAGGGGTTATTATGAAAAAACTGGCATTTATCAGCCTTTGTATCATCCTGTGCCTTCAGATGACGGCGTGCGGCGGTCCGGGGCAGGCGGCGAAACAGAAAGAAGAGGCAATGGCATTACTCGGAAATGAGCTGACAAGCGGAGAGCTTGTGATCGACGGAACGAAATATTCGTTCCCTTCGGTAATTTCCGAATGGACAGGAAGCGGCTGGCATATTTCCAACAGATATGACAATGCGGATACCTTTGAGCTGGAGTATAATATTGAGTCTAACGAATTCGAGCTGTTCAGTGACACGAAGGATTCGGCGTACGTCAGTATGTGCGCGATCAATCTTGGCATGGAGCCGCTTAAAATTGAGCAGTCTACGACTTCTTACCTTGAGGTGAGATTATCCGAGGGCAAGGATGCTCTGTATGTTGTGCTTCCCGGCGGAATTGCGCCAGGCAGCAAGAAGGAGGACGTTATTGCCGCATATGGAGAGCCGGAATCGGAAGAAGACGACTATCTTTATTATACATACACCAATGAAGACGGACTCGATATCATCATCGGAATCGGTACGATCGGTGAGAAGATTGACAGAGTCGTGTATAAGCTCGCTGACAGCAACTGGGGCTCCGTAGCGAATGCAGAGGAGTGCGCGCAGTTCATCGATGATGCATTGAAGGCAAGCTTCTATGGGGATTATGCGTCTTATGTAGAGAAGAAGTTCGATACGGAGGACGGTGCGAAAGAATTGTATGAATCTGAGGTGGAATACTATTCTCAGGGACTGATGTATTATCTTGGAATAGATTATGAGACGGTCAGCGATGAAATTGCGGAAGGATTCCGCGATCTTTCCAAAGACATTCTGGCAAAAGCAAAATGGGACACACCGGTCGTAGATCTTCCTGACGGTGCAACCTATGGCGGTGTTGAGATCAGCATGTATCCTACGGATTTCCTGGATATTATTCTGGAAGATGCGCAGGCCGTAGCGGACAGCGGCGTTGAAGGAGACGAGTACGCGCAGGGCATGCTGGATGCCATTACACCGAAGGTCGGCGAAATCTCCTATCGGGAACCGGTTACGGGAAATTATAATATAAATCTCGATGACGGCGTTCTTTCAGCGGATGACTGGAACGAAATAGACGATATCCTGATGGATTTTGCAGAGTAAAATAGTTCATAAAGAACACGATATCTGTTTCAGACAGATATCGTGTTTTCTTATTTAAATCCCTTTCTTGTTTAAAAATGTCAAAACTCATTGCACAGAAGACATTTTTCCTATATAATAAGAAATTAGAATCGGCAGAAAACTGTCGACAGCTGAGAGAAAGGCATGGTTATATTACTATGATAAAATTATGGGAAGGTGGCGCGTATCTGGTTCATGGCATGGAGCTTATACCGGATCAGCCGGATGCGGCCGCACAGATAAAGAATAAGACCGGGATGGAAATTTCCGGACAGGAAGCGGTGCAAAATACGATTGCCTATCGTATCCTGAAGGCGCATAATACTTCCGGCAATATGGATAAATTAAAGATTAAATTCGATAAACTGACTTCCCATGACATCACCTTCGTAGGAATCATTCAGACCGCGAGGGCATCGGGGCTGACGAAATTTCCGATTCCCTATGTGCTGACGAACTGCCACAATTCTCTGTGTGCGGTCGGCGGTACGATCAATGAAGATGATCATATGTTCGGACTTACCTGTGCCAGAAGATACGGCGGCGTTTATGTGCCTCCGCATCAGGCTGTCATTCACCAGTACGCAAGGGAGATGCTGGCCGGCGGCGGAAAAATGATTCTCGGTTCCGATTCTCATACACGATATGGCGCGCTCGGAACGATGGCGGTCGGAGAGGGCGGACCGGAGCTTGTGAAACAGCTTCTGTCCCAGACATATGATATTAACAGGCCGGAGGTCGTGGGCGTTTATCTGAAAGGGGCGCCGGTGAAGGGCGTAGGTCCGCAGGATGTCGCGCTGGCGATTATCGGTGCGGTATTCGGAAACGGATATGTGAAAAATAAAGTGATGGAGTTTGTCGGTCCCGGCGTCGGAAGTCTGAGCGCTGATTTCCGAATCGGAATTGATGTGATGACAACGGAGACAACCTGCCTTTCATCAATTTGGGCTACCGATGATGAAATCCGGGAGTTTTATGAGATACATGGCAGGAGCGGAGACTATCAGGAACTTGCTCCGGGCGAAGTGGCTTATTATGACGGTATGATAGAGGTGGATCTGTCGGCGGTGAAGCCGATGATCGCAATGCCCTTTCATCCGAGCAATACTTATACGATTGAGGAACTGAACGCGAATCTTCGGGATATTCTCCATGATGTGGAAGAAAAGGCGAAGGTCAGCCTTGACGGCGCGGTGCCCTATTCGTTACAGGAAAAGGTCATAAACGGAAAGTTTATGGTGGATCAGGGAATCATAGCGGGCTGTGCAGGAGGCGGATTCGAGAATATCTGTGCCGCGGCCGATATTCTGAAGGGTTCCAGTATTGGCTCGGACAGTTTTACCCTGAGCGTTTATCCGGCTTCCATGCCTGTTTATATGGAACTGATCAGGAATGGCTGTGCGGCGGCGATTTTGGAAACCGGAGCGGTCATGAAGACGGCGTTCTGCGGTCCCTGCTTCGGAGCGGGCGATACGCCTGCCAATAATGCTTTCAGTATCCGCCATTCAACAAGGAACTTCCCGAACAGGGAGGGCTCCAAGCTGCAGAACGGACAGATTTCTTCCGTTGCGCTGATGGATGCGCGCTCGATTGCGGCTACGGCGGCCAATAAAGGGGTATTGACGCCGGCGACGGAATTTGACGGGGAAATCGGAAGATATCAGTATCATTTCGATGCGAAGATCTATGAGAACCGCGTTTTCGATTCACATGGAATTGCGGATGAAAACGTGAACATTCAGTTAGGGCCGAATATCAAGGACTGGCCGGAGATGGGCGCTCTGCCGGATAATCTGGTGCTTCGCGTAGTATCCGAAATTCATGACCCGGTTACGACAACGGATGAGCTGATTCCTTCCGGAGAGACGTCTTCCTATCGTTCCAATCCTTTAGGACTGGCGGAATTCGCATTATCCAGAAAAGACCCCGAATATGTGGGCCGCGCCAAGGACATTCAGAAGGCGGAGAAGGCGAGGATGGCAGGAGAACATCCCTGTCAGGCCCATCCTGATGTGAAGCCTGTTATGAATGTGATCAAAAAGACTTTTGCGGATGCTTCTCATGAGAATACCGGATTCGGTTCCACGATCTTCGCTGTGAAGCCGGGAGACGGTTCCGCGAGAGAGCAGGCGGCAAGCTGCCAGAAGGTATTGGGGGGCTGGGCGAACATTGCCAATGAGTATGCGACGAAGAGATATCGTTCCAATCTGATCAACTGGGGAATGCTTCCGTTCGTGATCGGAGAGGGAGAGCTTCCGTTCCGGAACCTGGATTATCTGTTTATTCCGGATATCCGCAAGGCGGTGGAAGAAAAATGGGAGACGATTACCGCATATAATGTATCGGTGGAGAGTGATGCGCTTTGCGCGTTTGAATTAAAATTAGGGGAATTGACTGACGAAGAACGTCAGATTATTTTGAAAGGATGTCTGATCAATTATAACAGAGTCAGCTGACTCTGGACAAATGTGACATTGTGAAAATCTTATGGGTAAGTTAGCAAATAGTATGAGAAAACAGACGGCAGTCAAAGCGGCAGCGGCGCTTTGTTTCTGTTCCTTACTGGCCGGGACGGCAATATTCGTCAACGGTATGGAGGAAGCAGAAGAAGCGGCGGAGGTCAAGGCTGCAAGAAGAGCAAAGGAAGTGGATATAGAGGATGTGCAGCCGGTGGAGATTCCGGAATTAGATCCCTGGCGGCATGATACGGAAGTTCAGATGGAAATCGTAAACGATATGATTCTGAGTGATGTTCCGGCGGCGGATTATTCTTATTCTTTTGACAAACAGATTCAGGGGGCGAGAGTCGTAACGAGACCGGAGGACTATGCCGGAGAAAACGGCGGAACCTATCCTGAGGAAAGCAGGACCAAGAAACCCCTGTTTATAGAGGGGATCGAGGGCGAAGCCATTTATCTGGACGGAAGCTATGGCATTGAGCTGTGCGATATGGCGCCTCTGGAGGATTCCTATACGATTTCTTTCTGGATGAAGGCGGAGGAGATATACGACTGGTCGCCGTTTCTTGTGATCGGTTCTAATCTGCTGGATGCCAATGTATCACAGAATTATATTTCTTTTAATAAGAAAACTTCCGAAGACGGAGAGGACATTGTTCCGATTTTCAATACCATCAATGCATATGCCGGAAATTCCTGTGAGGTGAAGCCGTCTCAGGAAGTGAAGTCCTGCATTGATCTGAACCGGTGGAATTATATTACGATCCGCGTGGACGGAAGTCAGGTATCGGAAACAGATCCGAGCAAGGTGATGGCGTATCTGTATGTGAACAGCGAGATGGTCGGATGCAGTGAAGTTTCCAAAATGAGCTTTGACGAAACGAACATGCATGCCTATATCGGGATTAACTGTTTCGACAGGCTGTTCCGCGTATGTTACGATGAGCTTCGCATATGGAACTGCCTGTTAGATGAAAACCAGATCAGCCATATGTATCTGGCATATACACAGAATAACGAAGAAAACAATTAAAGAAAAAAGGAAAACCTCCGATATATAAATTACAAGGGGTGGCAGTTTTGGCCGAACTGCCGCCTTTTTGAATTCAAAATATGCGAAAGCAAAAAGGAGGTATCATTGCGAATTAATTCCAGTACGATAGGAATGGAATCCGCCAGAAGTTTTACTTCTGTCACACGAAGATCTGCCCGCATGTATAAGGGCAGCGCCAGAAGCATAAAAGCCGGAGGGGGAAATGGATTTCCGGGCGGTTTTCTGGGAATGGGAGATGAGGCACAAAACGCCGAAGAGAGCAATCATGCGCAGACCAGTTTAAAAGACGTTTCACTTCATTTCCGAAATCTGTCGAATAACGACAGAGTAGCAGCAAGCAGTGAGGAAAAAGATGCGAGAGAGAACATCAGACAGCATTGCATGAGATTCTTAATGTACCTGCTGTTTGGCGATGAGTACAAAGAAAGGATGGACAGCATCTGGGGAGGCGGAGATTCGTCTTCCGATACTTATGAGACTTACGGTGTAACGAATTCATATTTTCACAGTGAGTCGGAGACCACATCTTTTTCCACAACAGGAGTTGTAAAGACTGCGGACGGCAGGGAGATCAGCTTCGGCGTCAACCTGCAGATGAGCAGGAGCTTTACGGAGTATTATTCGGAGAGTCATGATATCGGTATCCTGAATTGCACCGATCCACTTGTGATTAACCTGAACGGAAACATTGCCGGTCTTTCCGATCAGACATTTTTCTTTGATCTGGATGGTGACGGCAAGAAGGAGGAAATTTCTTCTCTGCAGTCGGGAAGCGGATATCTGGCGCTGGATCTGAACGGGGATGGCGTTATCAACGATGGCAGTGAGCTTTTCGGAACGAAAAGCGGTAACGGTTTTGCCGATCTGGCGAAGTACGATGCGGATGGCAACGGCTGGATCGACGAGAATGATGCCATATGGGATAAGCTGTTGATCTGGACAAAGGATGAAGACGGAAACGATAAACTTTATCATTTGTCGGAAGCGGGAGTAGGCGCAGTCTGTCTGCAGAATGCGGGGACGGAGTTTTCGCTGAATTCCATGAAGGATAATCACACGAACGGGGTGATCAGAAATACGGGAATTTTCCTGTATGAAAACGGAAATATCGGGACCGTGCAGCATCTGGACCTGGTAAGGTAGTTTTTTCATGAAGTATGAACAGGGACACTCTTACATACAATGAAGAAGAGGTGTCCTGATGAATATATTTAGAATCGTCCAACCAAGAACAAACAAAAGGAAGCAGGAGAACAGCCCTTATCGGGATATTCCTGCGGTTCTTTTGTTTGTTTTTTTGCTTCCCTATGTGGTTTCCTGCCTGTGGGGACATGTCGGGGAGGAAACTGCCGTTCTGGCAGAAAAAAAGGAAGAAGAGACAGCATGGATTGACAGGAACTACGAGGTGGTGCTTGCCGGAAACTGGGGAAAAAAGAGGATGACCATGCAGGAATATCTGATCCGCAGGCTGGAGATGATTATGCCGATGGAAAATGATAGCGGAATCGATTATGAACCGGAAGCGCTGAAGGCGCAGGCGGTGCTTCTCAGAACGGAGCTGTGGGCGCTTTTTTCTGAAGCCGGAGAACCTGTCGTATTGCAGGAAAATGCGATGCTATACTACGGCGATGAGATGGAAGCCGACGAAGAAGAAAGTCCTTACCGGGAGGCTGTGCTTGAAACGGATGGAATTTTCCTTTCTTATGAAGGGAAACCGGTTAAAGCGGCCTTTTTCCCGATCAGTAACGGACAGACAAGAAGTGCGAAGGAGGCTCTTGGCAGTGAAGAATATCCTTATCTTGTCAGTGTGGACTGCGGCCGGGATATTACGGCATGGGATTATCAGAGTCAGGTCGTAATGTCCGGAGAGGAATATAGTGCACTGGCGGCGGAGCTTTTCAATGCGTCCGGAACGGTTCCGGAATTACGCAGGCCCCCGGAACTGCTTTATGACAGCGCCGGATATGTGACGGAGGTGGTGCTTGACGGGCAGCGCTGCAGCGGAGAATCTTTTCGTGAAACATTTGGTCTTAACTCAGCCAGTTTCCGGATCGAATGGGAAGAAAATGAAGTGATATTCCATGTAAAGGGAAAAGGACATGGGTTCGGCATGAGTCAGTTCGGAGCAAATATAAAGGCCGGGGACGGAGAAGCATTTGACAAAATTTTGACCGATTACTTTTTTCAGGCAGAATTAGTAAAAATTGAATAATGTGTCAGATTCGGGAAAGAATAAACACCAGAAAATAATTTCTCAAAAAATCCGGAAGGATAACAGGAGGCAAAGTTGGAGTTATGAGTATGAGAAGAAATAGAAATGGTGTCAGGAAAGAACGAATCATTATGCTTGCGTCGTCGGCGCTCGTGCTGACCGCGCTGACAGTGACCGGGGTGTTTGTCAGAAGTAACCGCGCCAAAACCGGAGAGAACAATGTGCTGGACTTCAGCGCAATCGAGAGTGGTGCGGAGGAAACCGCAGAGAATACAACTCCCGGAGATGACATGGGAACGCTGTTTACGGAAGTGGGAACCGATGATCTGGATTATGATCCCTTTTTCCAGGAAGCGAATTCCGTCAACGTAGAAAATGCGGGGACGGTGGATGAGAGTAAGAAGAACACTGAAAAGACGGCTCCGGAGAGCGGAGAGAATCCGGAGGACAAGCCTGCGGAGAAATCCGGGGAAGAATCGTCGGCGGAAACAAAGAGCGGCAAAGAGGAGCCTGAAAAGCAGGAAGAAAAGAACAATGCTGACGCGGGAGCGGAAGAGGGAATGTTCCATGAGTCTGTGGAGACGGCAGAGGAAATGCCTGCTGATACGGAAGCAATTGCGACTGCGGTACAGCCCGTATTGGATTTCGGCGATGAGGATAATCTCGTATGGCCCATCGTAGGGGATATCCTGATCAATTACAGCATGGACAAGACCATATATTTTCCCACACTTCAACAGTATAAGTATCATCCTGCAATCGTTATTTCCGCAACTGAGGGAGAAACGATTACGGCGGCGGCCGAAGGAAGAGTCGCTTCGGTATCCTATGACCCACAGCTTGGAAATACGGTTGTCATGGATTTGGGAAATCAGTATGAGCTGACCTACGGACAGCTTGAAAATATTACAGTGAGCGAAGGAAGCTATGTCGTAACCGGAGATATTATCGGTACCGTAGCGTCTCCCACAAAATATTACAGTATGGAAGGCGCGAATGTGTATTTTAAGCTGACAAAAGACGGTGAACCGGTAAACCCGATGACCAGACTGAACTAGGAAAGTGAAATCGGAAAAATGCTGACGATCATTCATGGAAAAATCATTACGATGGCGGATAAAGACTATGAGGACGGTTTTTTACAGATCGAGCATGGAAAAATTACCGCGATCGGTGATATGTCCGATTGTCAGGTAAAAAAGGGCGGCAAGGGAGTCCTGTGTGCGGACGGAAATCTCGTGATGCCGGGAATCATAGAGGCGCACTGCCATATGGGAATTACCGAGGAAAAGAAAGGGGCGGAAGGGGACGACTGTAATGAAAGCGTCGACCCCGTTACGCCTTATCTGCGGGCAGTGGATGCGATCAATCCGATGGATGCGGCATTTGACGATGCCCTGCGGGCTGGGATCACTTCCGCAATGGTCGGTCCGGGAAGCTCCAATGTGGTGGGCGGTCAGTTTGCATTTATCAAGACGCATGGAAGATGTATCGACCGGATGATCGTGAAAGCGCCGGCCGCTATGAAAATAGCCTTCGGAGAAAATCCGAAGGTAAATTATTCCGGTCAGAATGTATCTCCGGCTACCCGGATGGCTATTGCGGCGACGCTGCGGCAGGAGCTTTTTCTGGCAAAAGAATATCAGCGCAGAAGAATGACGGATCAGAGTCAGGAAAAAGATTTCCGGTACGAATGCTGGCTTCCGGTGCTGGAGGGAAAGATTCCGTTAAAAGCGCATGTGCATCGCGCGGACGATATCCTGACGGCAATTCGGATTGCCAAAGAGTTTGGATTGTCCATGACATTAGATCATTGCAGCGAAGGGCATCTGATTGCGGAAGAGATCAAAGAAAGCGGATTCCCGGCGATTGTCGGTCCGGATATGGCGAGCAGAAACAAGATTGAGGTGCAGAATATGGCATTTAAAACAGTGGGAATTCTGAACCGTCAGGGAATCTGCACGGCGATAACAACCGATCATCCGGTTTCCATGATACAGTTTCTTCCCATCTGTGCGGGGCTGGCGGTGAAATCGGGACTGCCCGCCGCGGAAGGACTGCGTTCGATCACGATCAATGCCGCCAGGATCTGTGGGACCGCCGACCGGGTCGGGAGCCTGGAGATCGGTAAAGACGGAGACGTCGTGATCTTCGACGGCAATCCGTTGGAAGTATTTACCAGAGCATTATGTACAATTATAGACGGAAAAGTTGTCTACCGTGATGAAAACGCAGATTTTTTATGATATAATATGCGAAAGGAAAAACAAGCGGCTGCGAAGCAGACATTTGTTTTTCCTGAGCATAGAACGAGCAAAAGTCCGAAGAAATCGGACAAAGAGCGCGAAGCGCGGTTTTGCGAGTCTATTGCCCGCAAAGGAAAAACAAGCGGCTGCGAAGGCTATAAGGCAGCTGCATGGGGGAGTATATGAAGAAAAAATATTTTGCCGGAATCCTGACGATAATCGCATGTTCGGCAGCTCTTTTTGGCTGTGCGGAAACAGGAGATCTGTCAACGTCCGGAAAAGGACAGCAGACACAGGAAGAAGAGATTGTCAGTCTGGGACTTACGCCGGAGTTTAATTATGATGTACCGGTCAATCTGCCGGATATCATTGTCGATCAGGTCGGCTATGCCGAAAACAGTAATAAAATTGCAGTATTTCGTGGAGAAATGCTGCCGGATACATACGAGCTTATTGATGCCGAAACAGAAGAAATCGTCTATACGGGCACCGTCAAAGAGAAAGGATATAACGAGGCCACCGGTGAAAATATCAGTTACGGAGATTTTACGGAATTTAAGACGCCGGGAACCTATTATCTACAGACGGAAATTATCGGTCAGTCCTATCCGTTTGTGATCGATGAAAATCCTTATGCGGGCATTTTTGAAGCGGCTTTAAAGCTCTTCTATTATAACCGCTGCGGTCTGACGCTGTCGCTTGACATGGCCGGCGACGCGGCGCATAATGCCTGTCATACCAAACTTGCCGTTTTAAAGGAGGATGCCAGCGTACAGCTTGACGTATCGGGAGGCTGGCATATCGACGAGAATGGAACCAGAAATGTGACGGACGCCTGTCAGGCGGTAAATACGCTATTACTTGCCTATGAGCTGTACGGAGAAGTATTTACGGATGATATCGGGATTCCGGAAAGTGGAAACGGGATTCCCGACCTGATGGACGAAGTAAAATACGAAATAGAATGGCTGCTGAAAATGCAGGATGCCGCGAGCGGCGCGGTATATGCTTCGGTCGGTTCCATAGAGAATTCGGGCTCGGCCTATCAGCTGTATGTCGAAGCTGTTACGATGGATGCCACGATTCAGTTTGCAGCTTCCATGGCCAAGTTCAGTTATCTGTACCAGAATTATGACAGAGAATTTGCGACGATCTGCCTGAAGGCAGCCGACAGGGCTTACCGCTATACGGGTCAGTATCTGGATGATGTGACGCCGGAGGCGTATTTTTATGCTGCGGCTGAGCTATATCGTGCAACGGGAGCCGTCCAGTATCGGAATACGGTGCACCAGTATCTGACCGGTGAAAAGGAACTGAACATGGATAATGATTATGTTTTCTGGGGAAGCGTTGTCTATATGTCCACCAAACAACAGGTAGATGTAAATCTGTGCGAAACGGTGATGAAGAAGCTGCTTTCCGATGGGGAGCAGATATCCTATGATTCTAAGAAATCCAAATATTTTACGGAAGGAAACAAAGAGCAGGACAATAACTGTGAGCTGCTCCGGAAAATGGTCCGTCTGGCGGTGGTCGATCATGTGATTACCAATCATGAATATATGATGGTTCTGGAGAATCATCTGCATTATTTTCTTGGAAGAAATTCGCTGTGCATCAGTTATATAGATGATGTGGGAAGTCGGAATTTCGCACAGGTTGACGAGCGGATGGGGATTATGAAGCAGATGGGTCACGATGCGGAGCTGATCGTCCTGCTGAGCGCGGTTCAGGCTGATCTGCGTACGGTAGAGGAAAGCAGGCAGGAAGGCTTAAAGGAATCCTGACAGTCGTTCCGGGAGGGAGAGTTTTGAGCGTTTTGGCATCTCATGAAAGTTCCATTTCAATCCATTGAAAGTTGAATCCATTGAATAGGAAAAGAGCTGGTTTTCTTATACCAGCTCTTTATTTCTGAAATAAGTTTCCTTGATGATTTCCTGTACCTTCGCGCCGATTTTTTTCTTTTCCTCCCTTGTCAGTTCGTTCATATAAACAGGCTTGCCATATTCGAGAATGACATGCGCCTTTTTGATTTTCGGCAGGTGATCTTCAAAGATTGCGGCGGCATTGTTAATGCTCATCGGAATGATCGGACATCCGGATTTCTCTGCGATCTTGAAGCTGCCTTCATGAAAGGGAAGGAAGGTGTCGTTTACCTTGTTTCTGGTGCCTTCGGGAAAAATGCAGATGGAAATGCCCGCGTTTATTTTTTCGATTCCTTCCAGAATAGTTTTCATGCCCTGCTTGATATCGTTTCTGTCCAGAAAGAGACAGTGCAGATATTTCATCCAGTCTTTCAGAAGCGGGTAACGCAGCATTTCTTTCTTGGCGATATAGCCGGTGGGCCTGGGAACCCGGATATAGGTCATGAGGATATCAAAATAGCTGCGGTGATTTCCGATGTAGAGAACCGGATGATCTTTGGGGACATTCTCCTCCCCGATGACGGTGATTTTAACGCCGGTAATCCGCAGGCAGCCCCGGAACGCCCACTTGACGATGGCCAGTGAGCTGCGGTTTTTCAGGTCCATATTGAACTTGCCGATGAAATATTCGATGATCAGCAGAGGAATGCTGCAGACCAGAAACAGAATAACAAAAAGCACAAGCAGAATAAAACGGATCATAGTGTAAAACCTTTCTGTGTTTTCTATTAAAATATCAGAATCTATTATATAAGAATATCCTTTTTTAATCAATAGGAATAGACCTTCCTGTTTGCTAATAAATTATTAATAACTCAGTAGTTTTGTCATAGACTGGCATGGAAAGGAAGAAAATATCAGGATGAATGAATTGGAAAAAAGACTTTTCAGTGTTCTGGCAGTGTGCCTGCTGTGCTTTAGCGTCATTGCCTGCGGTGTGAAGCAGGACCCGATGGAAAAGGTGAAGGATCTGGAGTTTTCCGTAATTGCGGAGGATAAGCTGCCGGAGGAACTGCTTGGCATGATCGAGGAAAAAAAGACATCCCCGTTTAAGATGACCTTTCAGGATCAGGGATTTCTTTATATCTGCGTCGGATACGGGGAACAGGAGACGGCCGGTTACAGTATTTCGGTCAATGCGCTGTATGAAACGGGGAATGCGGTTTATATCGATACGAATCTGATCGGGCCGGGGCCGGAGGAAAAAGGAAAGCTGACCCCGACCTGGCCCTACATTGTGGTAAAGACGGAAAACGTGAATAAATCGGTAGTGTTTGACTGAAATTTGTAATCTGTGATAGACTGATAAGAAGAAACCGGGAGCGGGAATTTTCCGTGCCGGAAAGGAGAAGACCGGAAGATGATTTATATTACGAACGGATATGTCATAGACCCGAAAACGCGGTTCGAAGGATACCGGGATATTTTAATCGAAGACGGCAGGATAACGGCGATGGTGCCGCAGGGAACATTCCTGCCGGGGCAGCAGGCGGAGCGGGCCGCGCATATCGATGCGGCCGGGAAGATCGTTGCGCCGGGACTTGTAGACGTCCATGTACATTTCAGAGACCCCGGATTTACCTATAAGGAGGACATTAAAAGCGGAGCGGCCGCGGCAGCAAAGGGGGGTTTTACTTCCGTTGTGCTGATGGCGAATACGAAGCCGCCTGTGGATTGTGAGGAAACGCTGTCTTATGTGCTTGAAAAGGGCCGGGAAACCGGAATTCATATCTATTCCTGTGCCAACGTGACCACAGGCATGAAGGGACAGGAGCCGGTGGATATGGAGGGCTTGAGCCAGGCGGGAGCCGCTGGTTTTACGGACGACGGCGTCCCGATTCTGGAGGAAGCGGTACTGCGGGAAGCGCTTCGCCGGGCGGCAAAGCTGCAAAAGCCTGTCAGCCTGCATGAAGAGGACCCGTCCTGTATTACGAATAATGGCATTCATGCAGGAAAGGCGGCGGAATATTACGGAATCGGAGGTTCTCCCAGAGAGGCGGAGATCAGGATGGTGGAACGGGATATCCGGATAGCGCTGGAGGAAGGCGTGGACCTGTCGATTCAGCATATCAGTACGAAGGAAGCGGTAGAGCTTGTCCGACAGGCGAAAAAGAAGAGCGGACACATATGGGCGGAAGCGACGCCCCATCATTTTACGCTGACCCAGGAAGCTGCGATCGTGCATGGAACGCTTGCCAAAATGAATCCGCCGCTTCGGGAAGAAGAAGATCGGATGGCGGTGATCAGAGGACTGCAGGACGGCTCGATCGATATGATCGCCACCGATCATGCGCCTCATAGCGCGGAAGAAAAGGCAAGGCCCATTACCGAGGCGCCGAGTGGAATTATCGGGCTGGAAACGGCGCTTTCTCTCGGCATCAGAGAGCTGGTCAATCCGGGTTATTTAACCATGATGGAGTTGATTGATAAAATGAGTCATATGCCCGCGAAGCTTTATCATATGGAGGCGGGATTTCTGGCGGAGGGCGGTCCTGCAGACCTGATCATTCTGGAGAAAGACGCCGTCTGGCAGGTGGAGGGGGACGGCTTCGCATCGAAAGCATCCAATTCCCCTTTTATCGGGGAAAAAATGCCTGGCGTCATCACCGATACGATATGCGGCGGAAGAGTAGTGTACCACAGAGGATAAGAAGAGTGGAAAGGCAGCATACCACAGAGGGTAAGAAGAGTGGAAAGGCAGCGTACCACAGAGGGTAAGAAGAGTGGAAAGGCAGCATACCACAAATGGTAAAAAGAAAGGAGCGTCATAATAGAAATGGCACAGAAGAAGAAAACAACGGCCAGGGTCATATCGCAGAAGGAAATTGCGGAGCAGATTTATGATCTGTGGCTGGAAACGGATCTGGCGCAGGAGGCGCATCCCGGTCAGTTCGTGGCGGTTTATCCCCAAAGCGCGGATACGCTGCTGCCGAGACCGATCAGTATATGTGAAGCGGATAAAGAGCATAACAGGTTGCGTCTTGTGTACCGCATTGCCGGAAAGGGAACGAAAGAATTTTCTTCCTGGCAGGCGGGCGATACGGCCGCGGTACTGGGGGTACTGGGAAACGGTTTCCCGATCGAAAGGGCGGAAGGCAAAAAGGTCTTTCTGATGGGCGGCGGAATCGGCATTCCCCCGATGCTGCAGCTTGCGAAGGAGCTGAAGGCCGGGAAACAGATTATTCTCGGTTATCGGAACAGCGAACTTTTTCTGGCAGATGAGCTGCGGGAAAACGGAACCGTATATATCGCGACGGAGGACGGAAGTGATGGATGCCGGGGCAATGTGATGGATGCCATCCGTGAAAACGATCTGAAAGCGGATATCATTATGGCCTGCGGACCGATGCCAATGCTTCGGGCAGTCAAAAAGTATGCCGCGGAAAACGAAATGGAAGCCTATCTGTCACTGGAAGAACGGATGGCCTGCGGGGTGGGCGCATGCCTTGGCTGTGTCTGTAAGACAACGGAAGTGGACCGTCATTCCCATGTGCACAATGCGCGCATTTGTACGGACGGGCCGGTATTTGAAGCAAAAGAGGTGGATATCTGATGAATACGAAGGTTACAATCGCGGGAGTAACATTTAAGAATCCGGTCATGACGGCATCGGGCACGTTCGGCTCCGGTATGGAATACGGAGAATTTGTGGATTTGAACAGGCTGGGGGCAGTCGTGACAAAGGGAGTGGCCAATGTGCCCTGGCCGGGAAACCCGACGCCGCGGGTGGCGGAGGTTTACGGAGGGATGTTAAATGCCATCGGATTGCAGAATCCGGGGGTCGATGTTCTGATCGAGAGGGATCTCCCTTTCCTGAAACAATATGATACGAAGATTATTGTCAACGTCTGTGGAAAGACGGTGGAAGATTATCTGGAGACGGTGGAGCGTCTCGGAGATGAACCGGTCGATATGCTGGAGATCAATGTCTCCTGCCCGAACGTAAAGGAAGGTGCGATCGCCTTTGGCCAGAAGGCGGATGCTCTGTACGACATTACTTCCGCGGTAAAAAAGAAGGCGAAGCAGCCGGTTATTATGAAACTGAGCCCTAATGTGACGGATATCGCGGAGATGGCGAAAGCCGCGGAAGCCGCGGGTGCGGATGCGCTGTCCATGATCAATACGATTACGGGAATGAAGATCGATATTTACCGCAGGAAGTTTGTGCTTGCCAATAAGACGGGCGGGCTTTCCGGTCCGGCGGTAAAGCCGGTGGCCGTTCGTATGGTGTATCAGGCGGCACAGGCCGTAAAGATTCCGATCATCGGTATGGGAGGCATCGCGACGGCGGAAGATGCCGTGGAATTTCTGCTGGCGGGCGCGACGGCAGTGGCGGTGGGCGCCATGAATTTTGTGAATCCTTATGCGACGATAGAAGTCGCAGAAGGAATCGAGGATTATATGAAACGGACCGGCGTGGAAGATGTGAGGGAGCTGATCGGAGCGGTCAGATAGCGTCCGGGATGACGGTGATAACAGTCATATTATACCTTCATGCGGCATACAATACAGTAAGTATACGCATGGAGGTATTTTTGTGGAGTTAGTGAAAAAGAAGATACATATGGACCGCGTCGCCAGCAAGGCCGGAACCCAGATGGTGTTGGAAGAGGATGTAAATATATCGGATAACAGACCGGATGCCAGTCATCTGATTGCTGTCAAAGGGGATGTCATCATGGATGAGATCCGCGTGGGGGATGACCGTGTCAGCTTAAAAGGCAGACTGCAGGTGCAGATGCTGTATCTGACGGAAGAGGAGGGTATGTGTGCCAGCATGCAGGCGGAGCTTCCGCTGGAAGAGAAAATCAATATGGAGGGAGTTCATAACGGTGATACGGTGCTTCCTTCCTGGGTGATCGAGGATTTGACGGTGGGCCTGATCAATTCCAGAAAAATGAGCGTACAGGCGATGATTTCCTTTGAGCTGGAGCTGGAAGAGAGGCTGGAGCAGGAGGCGGCGGTGGATCTTTATCACGAAGAGCCCGTCGAGTACCGTAAGCAGGTCTATCCTGTGTTACAGATGGCTGTCAACAAGAAAGACATTTTCCGCGTCAGGGAGGAAATGGAGCTGCCGGCTAATCTGCCCAATGCGTTTCAGATAATCTGGCACAGCATTTCGCTGCACAATATCGAATTTCGGGCGCTGGATGAGAAAATCGCGTTGCAGGGAGAGATGAAGGCCTTTTTCCTGTATGAAGGAGAAGGAGACAATGATAAAACGCTTTGGTATGAGAATACGGTGCCCTTCAGCGGCATGATAGAGTGTCATGGATGCCGGGAAAACATGATACCGGATATCCGCTATGTGACATCTCAGTGCAATGTGGAGATCAAGCCGGATTTCGACGGGGAAGAGAGGGTCTTCTGCGTGGAAAATGTACTCGATCTGGAGATACGGCTTTATGAAGAGGAAAATCTGGAAGTGCTGTCGGATATTTACGGAGTGTCGAAGGAAATCGGAGCCGTAACCACCGAAGTATCGTTAAAGGGGCTGTTACAGCGAACCGGCGGAAAATGCAAGGTAGCGGAACACGCCCGGATTCAGAATACGGAAATGCACATTTATCAGCTTGTGCATAACGAGGGTGAAATCCAGATAGAGGAACAGAGTATCGTGGAGAACGGCATTGCCGTAAGAGGCACGCTTCATGTGATGACGATTTATTTAAGCGCCAACGGACAGAATACGCTTTATGCGACGAAAAGTTCGCTGTCTTTTCAGCATTTCATCGACGTACCGGATATCGATGAGTCCTGTGTATGCCATATTCACTGGAATCTGGAACAGCTTCTCGTTACCATGTCAGACAGCGACGAACTGGATATAAAGGCGGCGCTGAATTTCGAAGCTCTCGTCTTTACCGCCGGAAAAGCCAGTCTGATTACGGATATCAGAGTGGAAGATCTGGATATGAATAAGATCAGCGAGCTTCCCGGCATCGTGATTTACATTGCGGGTGCGGGCGATACCCTCTGGGACATCGGTAAGAAGTATTATGTGCCGATTTCACAGCTAAAGGAGGTTAATGAACTTGCTTCGGAGGAGATCAGGGCCGGGGATAAGATTTTAGTTGTAAAAGGGGTTTCCTGATGCTTTTATCTGTTTAAAAGAAGCTTTAGAGTGCAGGCTGACCGGCATTGGCCGATCGGCTTGCGCTTTTTCCTTTTACATTTGTGGAAACATATGATATGATAGTACATGGGTTTTATTCAGTCTATGAAAGGGGAAAAAATATGAAACGCAAAGGACACAACCATAAGGAATCCTTTTCCATCTTGTTTATTTCCCATGCGGGGCAGAAAAACAGACAGATCAATATTTCAAAGTCTGCATCCCGCGTTATTCTCTTTTTGCTAATTTTCTTATTACTTATTCTCTTCGGCAGCGCCGGCTTTCTGGGATGGATCATCTACCAGGGAGGAGTGCCGGGAAGCGGGCAGAATAATCTGCGTGCCGAAATAAACTTGCAGACACAGACAATTCAGCAGTTAGAGGCGGAAAAGGAAAACCTGAATAACGAAATGCAGGCGCTTGCACAGGAAAACGAAGAACTGCGCCGGCAGGCGGAAACAGCAATGGCATCGGTCAATAAGGAAGAAAAGGAGGAAACGGATTCGGAGCCTGAAGAGGCATTGGACGATGGAATTCCAAAACGCTATCCTTCTTCCTCTACGAGCAGCCTGCTGTCAAATTATTCGGAGGAATCACCGTATTTATCAATCAGTACACATGAAGAAGGGAATATTGTTGCCACAGGCAGCGGCACGGTAGTGGCCGTTTCCTCTGATGATACCTACCCGGTTATCGTCGAGGTGGAGCATGAGAAAGGCTATAAGACACGTTATCTGTGCCGGCAGGATGCGGAGGTAAAAGCGACGGAAGGAGCACAGGTCGAGGCAGGAGACACTTTATTTACGATTATAACGGACGAAACACAGCTGGATTATCAGATTCTCTTTGAGGGAGAGGCGATCGATCCGCTTACGGTTATAGAAGCGAAAGGATAAAAGGAGGAGCAGAATCATGATAAATAAGAACAAAAACAAAAATAACGCAATGGAACTGAAGGCAAAAATCGGTACGGTGATCGGACCCGGCGCCGTATTTGACGGACATTTCGATACGCCGGAGTCTGTCAGGGTGGACGGAACGATCAACGGGAACTGTACTTGTAAGGAACTGCTCATCGTCGGCGTGGATGGAAAGATCAAAGGGGATATCAAATCGCAGAATGTTATCATTTCCGGTAAAGTGGAAGGTGATATTATTGCGGATGGAAAGCTGGAACTGCTTTCTACGGGCAAACTGGTCGGCAATATTACCGCAAGATCTCTTGTTGTGGATGAGGATGCCTGCTTCGACGGCAGATGTACGATGACGAATGGGGCGGAAAACATTTCCGCATCCATGTTCGATAAAGATAAGAGCAAGGATAAAGAGAAGGAAAAGACCGGTCAGAACGGCAATATGGCAGAAATGGATAACAAAAAGAGGTATTAAAAACGCTTTTATCAAACTTCCTACATAAAGACAGAGCCGCGCATCTGCGAAAGCAGTCACCAGGCGGCTCTGTTTTATTATTTATGAAATTAAGAAACCATTTTGCAATTCGAATTTTGATGCTGTCCGACCGGACGTTTTATTCCGGCCTGATGACAATCTGGCTGCCGCCGTCAGGGATGACAATCGTATCGCTGCCTTCCGTCCGGATGGAAGCGCCTGAGGCGGTGACGCCTGTTACATTGACGAGGCGGATGATACAGGGCTTGGAAGCGGCGGTATGAAGAATGATTTCTCCGTTCAGCTTCTTAGCGGAAATTTTCAGCTCGCTTTCGCCTTTTCCGTTATAAATGACGCCGGAAGCTTCCTGCCCTTCCTTCAGACAGTAAATTCTGATTTCGGCATCCATCGCGTAATCATAGTCCGGCCTGTCGTCCCGGCCCAGTGCGATGATGCTGTTTTCTTTTACCATCAGAGGAAGATGCAGATAGTCATATTCCTTTTCCACCCAGACACCGCCTTCCATCACTTCTCCGGTGAAAAAGTCAGTCCAGGTTCCCTTTGGAAGATAAAAAATACCCTTACTTTCCTCGTTGAATATGGGAGCTACGAGCAAATGATCGCCGAGCATGTACTGTTTATCCAGATAGTGGCAGTTCCGGTCTTCGGTAAACTCAAGCACCATGCTGCGCATACTGGGAATCCCTTCCGTGGCAGCCGTGATGGCA
>CALDLG010000187.1 GCA_937910785.1 uncultured Lachnospiraceae bacterium
CAGGTTGACATCCAGCACGATCAGATCATAGTCCTGTGCTCTACAAAAGCCGGCCGCCTCAGCTTTTGTCATAGCAGCGTCTACGGTGTGACCAGCCGCAGAAAGGTTGTAACAGAGTGTATTGTTTAAAAGGCGGTCGTCCTCGACTACTAACAGGCGCATGCAATCACATCCTCTCACATATATGGTATTACCCAAATGTTGCAGAAACATTACAGCCCGGTATTATTTTTAGTCAGCAGCCCCCTTTTATCTGACTACAGTTTCATTGTCATTAAATCCGTATATTTTAACATGCAGACCCCCTCTTCGTAACAGCCGGCCGTATCCGTATTTGCACGACCGGCAAGGTTGTTGGCGATGAGCTTCGGGAAGTTCATGCCGCAGGCGTGCGCATGAGGGTAGCCGCCGCCGAAACGGGGGTTAATCTCAGAAACATAGAAATGACCGTCCACCCGGAAAATATCCATATCGATGGGACCTGCCAGAGAAAGGGAAGCGGCTGTTTCCCGGATTAAAGAGAAAAGCGCGTCGTCTTTTACGGAGACGGATTTTTCCGTTTCACCAGCGCGCATCCGCAGTTTTTTCTTGATGAAAATGGAAACGGGCCGGTGTGAAAGCAGATCGACGTAGAGATCGACGCCGTATTCTTCTCCTTCGGCAAACTGCTGGATCAGCATTTCTTCCGTACAATATCTGCAGAGGACGGAAAGAAGCTCCATATGATCGACTTTATGAATACCGATGCTGCCACAGCCCCTGATGGGCTTGACAAATACCGGGAATTTCATTTCTCCGTCTTCATAACATTTCTGAAACTCATCCAGATTCCGGCAGCTTGGGAGAACGGGCAGGCCGTTTTGCTTCATATGCTGATAGAAGGCATATTTGTCCCGGCACAGCTCTACCGTATTCTGATCGGAAACGATCGGCGTAATGCCGGCTTCTGTAAATGTCCGGCAAAGAGAGGCAATGAGAAATAATTCGTCTTCCTGCAAAGGCAGAACCGCATCAATTTTTTCTTTCCGGCAGATATCGAGAATTGCGTCGGGATAGTCCGGAGAGGTCATGCGCGGCACAAGGTAATGGGCATCCGCTTCGTAAAGGGCGGGAGCGTAAGCGCTGCAGTCGGCGCCGATTACACGGGCGATGCCGTTTCCCGGTTCCTTAAAATAACGCATCAGTTTATTTCGTGTGCCGCAGCTTAAAATAAGAATATTCATACCAATTATCATGCCTTTCTCTCGTTTTGAATCTTCCGTTCCTCTTCCTGATCAAGAACCGAACCCTGAATATAGTCTTCCGGGGTCCATTTCCGCCGTACCTGAATCAGTGCGTCGTTCCGCCTCACATAGACGGGAGGAAAATACTGGATAAAGAGCGGATTCAGACTCATCGTGTAACCGCCGACATTTTCGTATACGATCCGATCGCCGGGGAAAAGCTCCGGCCTGTTTTCGTAAGAGAATATCCGGTCGCATTCCATGCAGGTATAGCCGCTGATGACCTGCTGTGGCAGAACCGGTCTTTCGGCTGCCGCCGGTTCCCCATGCAGTATATGAAAAAGATGGGAGGTT
This sequence comes from uncultured Lachnospiraceae bacterium, assembly GCA_937910785.1. Lineage (GTDB taxonomy): Bacteria > Bacillota > Clostridia > Lachnospirales > Lachnospiraceae > UBA3282. Next base: position 1,578 of record CALDLG010000187.1, read on the forward strand.
TTGATCATGGTGGCGTCGATGTTAAAGCGGCTGCCGTCGGTCATGACATAGCGGGTTTTCCTGATGTCTCTTGTGTCAAAAACAGAGGTTACGAAGGTTGTGCATTTGGAAATCAGAGAAATGCCGGGTTCCACAATCAGTTTTGTCTGATCGGGTGTAAAGCATTTCGATAATTCTTCCGCTACAACCGGAAAATAGTCGGGATATTCGGGCCTGCCCTCCATGCCGCCGCAGTAACCGCCGCCCAGATCCACATAGGAGAGGGAAAGCTGAAATTCCTGCTGCAACTGACAGGCCATCTGAGCGATGGAGCGGAAAATATTCACGCTTCTGGATTTGCTGCTGGAATGAAGATGCAGACCGGATACGGAAACATTGGGGATTTCCCGAAGGGTCCGTAAAGCCTCAGCAAACTTCCCGGTTTCATAGCAGAAGCCGAAGCGGCCGCTTACTTCTCCCATCGTCGTTTCGCCGGGACACCTTTTTTCCAGATCGAAATTGGCGCGTATGCCGACGGTGAAATGCTTCGAAGGATATTCGGAAGCCAGCCCGGTAAGCCAGGATATTTCCTGTCCGGAATCCAGATTCATATAGCCGCCTGCAAGAAGAACGCTGCGAAAGGAGGCTTCGCTTTTATAGGGGCCGTTATAGATGATTTCCCGATCTTCATAGCCGAGACGGCGGGCAAGCAGATATTCATCTTCGGAAACGACTTCCGCCAGAGCACCGTTTTTTTTCACAAAGGAAACAAGCCAGGGGAGAGAGTTCGTCTTGAAGGAATAGCCGATCAGATAGTTATTCCAGTTCTGCCGCAGGGAATTTTCCAACATCTGATAATATCCTGCGAGAACCGCCTCGTCGATGACGAAATAGGGCGTTTGTAATTTTTCCATAAATAAATGCCTTTCCGGGTACAGAAATTTTCGATTGATTTCACGCTGCCCCAATAAAATAGTATCTTATTTGAGAAAAAGTTGCAAGACACCGAATTGCGGAACCGGCATAGGATAAAGAGAAAGCGGGTCGGAGGTCTGTATCATGATGGCAGACGTAACACCGGGAATGATTTTTACGGATATACTAAAGAGCAAGAGTCCGGCTGCAAGGGCATGGATCAGAGGAAACGCGCAGAATCCGCAGCTGCGGGGCGTCGTTAATTTTTATTCCACGCCCTATGCGGGGGTGTTAGTTGAGGCGGAAATTTTCGGGCTCCCGAATATTGCGACACAGTTCTCATCAGACTTCTATGCGATGCATATACACGAGAAAGGGGACTGTACGATGCCGTTTGACAATACCGGAGGCCATTATAACCCTGCGGAGGAAGAACATCCGCAGCACGCGGGAGATATGGTTCCCCTTATGGGAAATCAGGGGTATGCATGGCTTGCGTTTTACGACAGACGGTTTCTGATACCGGAGATTATCGGGAGAAGCGTGGTCATCCATCAAATGCCGGATGATATGAAGACACAGCCTTCGGGAAATTCGGGGGAGAAGATCGGGTGCGGTCCCATCGTGCCAATCAGTTGACGGCAGGTGGGCTTACGTCTATAATAGACAGAAGGAAAAAGGTCGGTTTGTTAAGACGGACGGAAAGGCCGGGAGCTGTTATGAAAAAAGAGAGAATCTATGTCTGCCATACCTTTTATCATGTGTATGTGGCATGTCTGAAGGAGTGCTGCCTGCCGGAAGAAAAGCGGGGCAGCGCGGCGCTTGTGCTCAGCACCATGTCGAACCGGTTTGGCAATCTGAAAGAGCGCGCGGAAAGATGCGGTCTGTTCGAAGCGGTCTTCCTGTTCGACGAAAAGGAGGATGTCTTTTTCCCGGAACTTCAGAAATATCATAAAGACAGGGGAAATATTGTTCTGAATATGTTCGCCCGTATAAAATACACGAAGCTGCTCGGAAAGCTGCAGGAGCCGTATGTGCCGGTGGATTTCCGGGAATATGGGGACATCTACGTTTTCTGCGATTCGGACCCGATCGGTTATTATTTAAGCTATAAAAAGATACCTTATCATGCGGTGGAAGACGGTCTGAACTGTATTCAGTATTATGATACGGCGCGGTATGATAACAAGGGTCATTTTGCGCTGAAGGCGTGGATGTCCGCCCATAATCTGATTTTTATTCAGAACGGATACGGGAAATATTGTCTGGATATGGAAATCAATGATAAAAGCGTTGTTCCTTTTCCCTGTGAAAAATATATTGAGCTTCCAAGAGCAAAGCTTGTGGAACATTTATCCGAGGCGGACAAGGATATTCTGATTCACCTCTTTATCGAAAATATGGACGAGCTTTTAAAGAAGCTTTCCGGCAGCGGAGAGGAAAAAATGCTTGTGCTTTCGGAGCCGTTGTGCGATCTGAATGTGAGAAAACAGATCTTTTCGGATATTATAAGGGAATACGGGGAAATTGACGGCAGAAAAATGCAGGTGCTCATTAAGCCGCATCCGAGAGATGTATTGGATTATGAGAGAGAGTTTCCGCAGCATATTGTGCTGAACGGAATGTTTCCGATGGAGATTTTGAATTTTATTCCGGGACTACATTTTCGAAGGGTCATTTCGGTGCTGACAGTGCCCAATGGAATTCAGTTTGCGCAGGAAGTGCTGTTTCTTGGGGAAGATTTTCTGGACAGGTATGAGGCACCCGAACTGCACCGACAGAACGAGCATCTTTGACTTATGGCCGCGGTTATGATAAAGTGAAAAGAATGGCTCTGTCAGGTCATTCAGTAAAGGTTGTGCAAAACGAAAAGAGACCGGTATGAAGAAAATTTATAAGAAATTGATGGTCCTGCTGGACAAACGGCAAAAACAAACGATGGTGTTCCTGATCTTTATGATGCTGATCGGAGCGATATTGGAGACGCTCGGCGTTTCTTCGATCATGCCTGTCATGAATGTGGTTCTGGAGGAGAACGCACTGGAAAATCATGAATACCTGAGGGTCATCTGCGATATTTTTCAGATCGATAATACGAAGGACCTGATGGTTCTTGTTCTGACGGCGCTGATTGTGATTTTTGCGGTGAAAAATATATTTCTGTTCTTCCAGCAGAAGATGCAGTTGAAATTCGTTTATACCAACCAGTTTGCGACTTCCCGAAGGATGATGATCAATTTCATGCAGCGTCCCTATGAATACTATCTGAATGCGGATACATCCGTAATTCAGAGGAGCATCACATCGGACGTCAACAACATGTACGGCCTGATTCTGGCGTTGCTGCAGCTGATCAGCGAGAGCATTGTATTCCTTTTTCTGGTGGCGATCAGTCTGGTGGCGGATGTCCGGATGTGCATTACGGTCACGTCCCTTCTGGTGGTGGTTCTGCTTGTTGTGAAATGTATCCTGAAACCCATTATGAAGCGCGCGGGGGAAGAGAATCAGGACTATTACAGCGGGCTGTATAAATGGATTGATCAGTCGGTGATGGGAATCAAGGAGATTAAAATTGCCGGCAGGGAACCTTATTTTATCAATGAGTATTCCAAATGCGGCGCGGGCTATGTCAATGCGGTGCAGCGGTATAATCTCTATAATGCAACGCCCCGTCTTCTGATCGAGACGGTTGCAATTACCGGGATGGTGCTTTATATGATGGTACAGCTTCTAAGCGGAGCCGGTGTGATCGATATCATGCCACAGCTTACCCTGCTTGCGCTTGTGGCGATGCGGCTGATTCCCTGTGCCAACAGAATTAACAATCATCTGACTTCCATCGCGTATTTCGAGCCGTTTTTCATGGGCGTAAGCGATAATCTGCAGGAAGAGATCCGGGATGAAAGCGTTGATTATGAGCCGGAGACGTATCAGAAGCGCGTCGAGGTCAAAAAGCTTGCAATAAAGGATAAGATAGAACTGAAAAATATAACCTACAAATATCCCAATTCGGAGACGTTGATTTTCGACCGTGCCAATCTGGAGATTCCGGTCGGCAAGAGCGTCGGTATCGTAGGAACTTCCGGTGCCGGAAAAACGACGGTGGTGGATATTCTGCTCGGACTTCTGCGGCTGCAGAGCGGAGAAATTCTCGCAGACGGCGTGGAGGTCAGGGAGCATTATCAGGAATGGCTGAAAAATATCGGTTATATACCGCAGTCCATTTTCATGATTGATGCGTCGATCCGTAAAAATGTGGCATTCGGTTATGCGGACGACGAAATCGACGATCAAAAGGTCTGGGAGGCGCTGGCGGAAGCCCAGCTGGATGAATTTGTCAGAAAGCTTCCGGAAGGGCTTGATACGAGCATCGGAGAGCGGGGAATTCGTATTTCAGGCGGCCAGAGGCAGCGTATCGGCATTGCGAGGGCTCTGTTTGAAGACCCGGAGGTGCTTGTTCTGGACGAGGCTACCTCGGCCCTCGACAACGATACGGAGGCGGCGATTATGGATTCCATTAACCGCCTGCATGGGCGCAAAACGCTGATCATTATCGCCCACAGATTACAGACGATTGAAAAATGTGATATGGTCTATCGGATAGAGAACGGCAGGGCGGCCAGAGAGCGCTAAGCAGTCAGTGCAGGGCTGCCAGAGAGCGCCAGGCAGTCAGTGCAGGGCTGCGAGAAAACGCCAGGCAGTCAGTGCAGGGCGGCAGAGCGATAGATTGAGAAAGGCAGGACGGGGGCTATGAAGGACCTGATAAAACGTTGTTGGGATTTATATAAAAAATACGAGGAAGGAATCAATTATCTGATCTTTGGATTTCTTGCCTTTGTGCTGAATTATGTTTTATATTATGTGTTCGAATCCATCCTGCACATAAATTATCTTGTGGCCACCGGGCTCTCGTGGGCGCTGACCGTTGTTTTCGCTTATTGGACGAATCATACGTTTGTTTTCAAAAGTAAGAATGCAAGTCCGGGAAGCCTGTTAAAAGAGTTTGTTTCTTTTATTGGCGCGCGGATTGCGACGGAGTTACTGGAGGTCGCATTCATGTATCTTGCCGTGGATATCCTCGGTATGAATTCCTATATCGCCAAACTGATCGGACAGGCGCTCGTTATCGTTTCAAATTATTTTTTAAGTAAACTGTGGATTTTTAAGAAAAAATAGAATGTCAATCCCCATGTCGGAGCAGTCTGCTGCGATGACACGCGGCGGGAATCTCAGATTCCCGGCATATTTTCAGGCACAGGAGGAACAGCATGCCGTCCAGACGTCAGCCCAATTTCGAATTGCTTCGTATCGTGGCAATGTTTATGATCATAGCCCTTCATTATCTGGTAAAAGGAAACGTTGCCGCGCCTTATTCGGAGAGCCGCAGTATGGTGAATTACGCGGCATGGTTTGCAGAGGCTTTTTGCATCGTTGCGGTAAACTGCTATGTTCTTTTGAGCGGTTATTTTCTGGTGGAATCTGAATGGAGGCCGGGGAAAGTGATATCCCTGCTTGCTCAGATTCTTTTTTATTCGCTGCTCGTTCCGGCCGCGATGCTCTGCATCGGCATGATTTCATGGCGGGAGCTTGATCTGTATGACTGGATCGGTTTCCTCTTTCCGATCGGAACGGAGCACTACTGGTTTGCGACGGCGTATCTGGGTCTGTATCTGTTCGCGCCCCTTCTTGCCGCCGGTGTCAGAAAAATGGAGAAGAAAACGCTGCAGCTTGTGATTGCGCTGCTGCTTCTGTTCTTTTCGGCGGAAAAAACGGTGCTGCCGGTTTTGATTGCGACGGACCGCTATGGCTATGATTATGGCTGGTTTCTGTGTCTGTTTCTGATCGCCGCGTATCTGCGCCTGTATGGCTGGCGCTGGCTGGAGGAAAAAAGACATGGGTTGTGTCTGTATGTGGGGATGTGTGTGTGTATTTTTGCGGTTTCCGCGGCAGCGGGGCTGCTGGGAGACCGGGTGGAGGCATTTTCCTATTACGCGGAAATGCCATACACCTATAATTACCTGCCATGCCTGCTCGGTGCGGTCGGGCTGTTCGGCGTTTTCCGGAAAATAACGATTCGGGAAGGCCGGTGGGCCGGGCTCATTCGGCGTGTTGCGCCCTATACGTTCGGGGTCTATCTTCTGCATGAACATATCCTGATCCGTTATGAGTGGATGAACTGGCTGCGGGTGGACGCGGTGCGGGGAAGCCTTCTGTTTCTGCCCCATATGCTGTGGTGTATCTGCGTTGTTTTTTCGGCCGGCATCCTGACCGATTTTGTCAGGGCCTGGCTGTTTGAAAAGGGAAAGAAATTATACCGGGAAAAGAGAAAATAATGAATTTGAGAACGATTGAAAAACTATATAAGAAATATCGTTATATGCTGGAGAACGGTCTGTTTATTATTTTGCTGGCCTTTTATCCGCTTGTCGGAATCAATCAGGGACTGGATGTGGTGGATACTTCTTACAGCCTGACCAATTTTCAGTATTTTCCGACTGCGGAGGGCACCTGGATGGTGGCCACATATCTGGCCAATGCGGTGGGATATTTTCTGATGCAGCTTCCCAGAGGCGGTACGCTGGTCGGTATGAATTTTTATACCGGGCTGATTGTTTCGGCCTTTACTTTATGTCTGTATTTTGTGCTGCGCAAAAAAATGCCGGCATGGATTGTTTTTGCCGGTGAAATGCTGGCTGTGGGGCTGTGCTGGTGCCCGACGGCGATCCTTTATAATTATCTGACATATCTGTTCATGGGAGCGGGTGTTCTTCTGTTATATCATGGAATCTTTGCGGAAGAGGGGAAAATAAAAGATTCCTGTTTTCTTTTTGCGGGGGTTTGTCTCGGCGCCAATGTGGCGGTCCGGATGCCGAATGTGGCGGAGACGGCATTTATTCTGGCTTTGTGGTATGGCGCGTGGCTCAGAGGAAAGTCGTTTGCGCAGACCGTACGGGATACGGGATGCTGCCTGCTCGGATATCTGCTCGGATTCGGTGTGCCCTATGCCGCGATTTGCATCAAATACGGCGTGAATGCCTTCCCGGAGATGGTGGTGAACATGTTTGCCATGACGGATAAGGCGGTGGATTATAAACCGACGGCCATGCTGACCGGGATGTTCGGCGGTTATCTGGAGGGAATGAAGTGGCTTTTACCGGCAGGACTCTGCCTTGGCGTGTCCTGTTTTTTTTATCTGTTTCGATTGGTTGTTCTGCGGAAGAGGGCGCCGGAAAAAGAAACGCTTTCTCCGAAAAAGGGGCTCCTGCGGATCATGGAATGGGGCTATCGTATGATGTGCCCCGCAGTGTGCCTTGTGTTGATTCGTTTCTACTGGGGACGGGGGATGTTCAGCTTCCGATATTATGAATACGGCAGCATGTATCAGTGGGCGGTGCTGTTTTTAATCGCATCGATCTCCTGTGCCCTGTATGTACTGGCGGGCAGCAGATACAGTCCGGAAGGTAAGGTGTTTGCGCTGATTGTTCTGCTCCAGATTTTCGTGACGCCGCTTGGCAGTAATAACGAGCTGTATCCGATCATCAACAATCTTTTTCTGGCGGCTCCGTTTACCCTGTGGGTCTGCCGGGATCTGTTTGTTTCCACAGGCGGAAAGGGAATCCATTTCCCATGGAAGGTCATGGCTGTAACGCTGTTTGTTATGGTATTTGTACAGAGCGTCGGTTTTCATATGCGGTTTTCCTTTCTGGACGGTATCCGGGGAGAAAAGAGGGATACGCTGTTGACGGGGGTTCCAAAGGTGGAAGGGATTTATACCAGTCGGGAGAATGCGGAAACCTTTCTGGAGCTGGCAGAGTATGCGAAGCAGCAGGGGTTTGCGGGCCGGGAAGTGATTTTGTACGGAGAAGTGCCGGGGCTTTCCTATTTCCTCGATATGCCGACGGCAATCTCCACGGCATGGCCGGATCTGGATTCTTTCCGGCCGGTGCAGTTTATGCAGGATATGGAAAAGCTGGAGCGGAAAATGGCGGCAGGTTCGGAAAACCGCCCGGTCGTTATCACATCTTCCGCGGTTGCCGCTTACCGGAGCGAAGACGCGGAAGCCTATAAGTGGTTCGGCGTAGACCCGCAGAAATATGACAGGGACGAAAAACTGGCCGCCCTGTCAGAGTTTCTGGATAAATATGAGTATGAGGAAACCTTTTGCAACATGCGGTATGCGGTTTATGAGTGAGAAGCGTATCGCGGGGAATTCCGGCCCCGGCCGGGCCGCGGACCAAAGTCCTCAGGCTGAGAGAAAGACATGATGATTGGCAGGAAGGCAGGAAACGCGTCATTGCAAAAGCGGGGGAGCCTGTGATACAATAGCGTGAGAAGAATCCGCGTTTTATCATGGCGGATATATGTCTGCCGGGTGGCGGGGCAGGAGAAAGGTACGGTATCGTGATGAAGATTAATTTTAACGTTCCTCCCTATACGGGAAAGGAAGTTGACTATATGAAAGAGGCTATCGAGAACCAGAAGATCTGCGGAGACGGGCCGTTTACGAAGAAGTGCAGCAAATGGCTGGAAGAACAGACGAAAACGGCAAGATGCCTGCTCACGCCTTCCTGTACGCAGGCGACAGAGTTAGCGGCGCTGCTTCTGGATATCAGAGAGGGCGACGAGGTGATTCTGCCGTCCTATACCTTTGTTTCGACGGCAGATGCCTTTGTGCTGCGCGGCGCCAGGGCGGTTTTCGTGGATATCAGGCCGGATACGATGAACATCGATGAAAGGCTGATTGAGGATGCGGTTACGGAGCGGACGAAGGCCATTGCTCCGGTGCATTATGCGGGCGTGGGCTGTGAGATGGACGCAATCATGGAGATTGCGGACAGGCATCATCTGGCGGTTGTGGAGGATGCGGCACAGGGAATCATGGCATCCTATAAAGGAAAACCGCTCGGCACATTCGGGGAGTTCGGATGCTTCAGCTTCCATGAAACGAAAAACCTCAGCATGGGTGAGGGCGGCGCGCTCTTAATCCGGGATGAGAAGTATATCGAAGAAGCGGAGATTATCCGGGAAAAAGGAACCGACAGAAGCAAGTATCACAGAGGGCAGGTTGATAAGTACCGCTGGCAGAATTACGGTTCCTCCTATCTGCCGAGCGATATGAACGCGGCATATCTGTATGCGCAGCTGGAGCTTGCCGAAGAAATCACGCAGGCCCGGATGGATAGATGGAACCAGTATTGGGAACTGCTTTCGCCGCTTGCGGAGGAAGGGAAGATTGAGCTG
>CALDLG010000188.1 GCA_937910785.1 uncultured Lachnospiraceae bacterium
ATTTTGTGCAATCTGCCAATAAGAATTTTATATCGCACCTTTTGACACCTGAACCTCTTCCATAAAAAATCTTTCTTTTTCTTCCAGAAAATTATACCACAGGGCTGTCTTTTTTACATCTGCTTTTCCTTTTCATACCTGTCCTTCCCGTTCCGGTCGTTATCAATCCACCATTCGGCCACATAGCCGTTCCCCTCTTCGTCCCACTTGATAATAAACTGCGCCGTAGCCACTTCATGCGCGCTTCCGCCTTCCCCATACAGATATTCCGATGCCTGCAAGGCATTCTTCCCTCTGTATTTTACCGGACGCAGATCAAAAAACCCCCGTTCGTTGCCTCCTGCCCACATCGGCTCCTCTCCCGGCGCAGACACGTTTTCGGCATCAAAATAAAGGATTTCCTTAAAATAGGAGCAATAGGCGCTGTATCGGTTGCTCTCCGGCTCCTGATAAACCGAAACCATGATTCCCTGATCATCATATCCCTCCCAGAGATCCGAAGGAAGGTTCATCCGCTCTATGCCGCAGCCGGTATCATCGCTTTTATATTTAAAAACTGCTTTATAAAAATCCCCTGCCGCTCCACAGCCGTCTCCCTCCGCGCTCAAAACGATCTCCACATTTCCGTCATTGTCAATATCTTCCGCAAAAAGATCGAACAGTCCATCATACGAACACCCTTTTTCCACGAAACGGTATGGCTCGTCCTCATTCATGTAAAACCACGCACAGCCGGAACCATAGAACCCCTTTTCCTCACATGAGCGAAGCATGACAAACATGTCATTTAATCCGTTTCCGTCCATATCATCAATAATAAGGCCGGTAAGCTCCATTACACCGTCCTCAAAAATATCATCCGCAAGGAGCCGTTCGAGATATTCTCCCGCCTCGCTTCTGGAAAGTCCCTGCTCTTCTGCTTTTTTATAAAATTCATAAAAAAGGGATTCGTCCGCGCTGTCTGTCTGAAGCCTGTCCTGCTCTTCAGCGAAAGCCTGTGCATTCCCGAATCCGGAAACGGCGCCGCTGCAGGATAAAATACACAGCGCGGTGAGCGCCGCGAAAATGTGTTTCTGCAAAATAGATTCCTCCTGCGTATCATGAATGCTTTTGCTTCATTTTACAGGAGGAATGTATCATAATCGTATCATTTTTGCATCATAGTTGTATCATTTGAAGAGAGGCCGGAAAATGATTCTTTCTTCTCTTTTTATAAAAAATATGATATAGTTGAAAAAATATCTTTTCCTTTGGAGGTTTATATGAATACGCAAAGCATTATTCAACAGATTAACGATTTGCTATTACAGATTCCCGCTGATTCTCCTGTCTGTTTATTAGATGAGGATGGAAATGAATCAAATCTACGATTAGATTATCTGGAATTAAATCAGGACAATGACATAATTCTCGGCTGGTGTCATTCTTATTTTAATTGAAAAATACCGGGGGCAGGCATGGAACAATCAAGAATCATTGACATACAAACAGCTCCATTGAGCAAAAACAACTTTAACAACCCGGCATTATTAAGGGATATTCCCTTTGATAAAATGTATCAGGCCGCACGAAAAGAAGCAAGCCGAAAAAAGCCTGCTTTTTTCTTGCATAAATATTTTTCGCGAAGAATAACAAGTAATTTCCGAATGATGCTGCTAGGTTCTTTACTTCCCTATGAAGCGGATATATGGGATTATTTTTATCGCAGCTTTGAAAATGAAAAACTGGAAGATCTTGTTGTGCTCGATCCTTTTATGGGCGGAGGAACCACGATTTTTGAAAGTCTGCGATTCAATACAAAGACGATAGGATGCGATCTGCAGCCTCTTTCCAAATTCATATCAAGCGCATTAGTAAAAGATATGGATATTGATATTGTTAACGAAGCGAAACAAACATTAGAAAAAGGCATTGCGCCACAAATCATGCATTATTATAAGACATGTTGTCCCATTTGCCAGAAAAAGGCTGATATCATATATACCTTTCACGTAAAAAAAGTAGCTGCAGACGGTTCCTGCAAAGAGCATAAACTCTTTTCCAGTTTTGTTCTGGCATTAAAAAAAGACGAGTTTACCCTTATTTGTCCGGCATGCGGTGAAGTTTATAAGCACGATTTTAAGAAAAACGGACCTGCCGTCTGCAAATGCGGATATAAAATTGTCAGTCCACAAGCGGGCTTTGTGAAGCATGGTGTTTTTAAATGTGAAAAATGCGGAGAGAAACACACAATAAGCGAATTTGATTCAACAACAGGATATCCATTTCAAACTAATATAATAGCAATCGAGTATTATTGTCCACATTGTGGCTCTCATGATTATAAACGAATTGATGATTCCGATCAGGCGCTATATGATGAAGCATGCAATGAATTTGACAGAATCGGAAGTTCCTTACCAATACCATTGCAGGAAATTCCACGCGGCTATAATACAAACCAGATTTTAAATCACGGATACAAAAAGTTCAGTGATTTATTTAATAAAAGGCAGCTCCTGTGTTTAGGTATGCTTCTCAACAAAATCAATCAAACAGACAATAAAAACGCTCAGTTTTGGCTTCATCTGGCTTTTTCCGGAATGCTTGAAATGAACAATATGTTCTGCAGATATCAGGCTAATGCATGTAAACTTACGAATATTTTTTTTAATCATGCTTATGTTCCTATTAACATGCCTGTTGAAAACTGTGTCTGGGGGACAAAACTGGGCACCGGAAGCTTTCTTAAAACGTTAGAAAAGATAATACGCGGCAAAAAATTCTGTACGGAAATTTATGATATATCAACTATCAATAAAAATGGGAATGCAGTTGCCGTAAAAAACTTTTCCGGCGAAAAAGTCGCAGCCATGCCGGTCGAGGACTGGGATTCCACCGATGCGACACATCCCTTACTCAAATGTGTCGATTCCCGTCACCTGGACTTTCTTCCGGATTCCAGTGTTGATCTGGTTCTTACAGACCCTCCTTATGGCGCAAACGTTATGTACTCCGAACTGATAGATTTCTTCCATGTTTGGAATTATAACAGTACACTGGCTTCAGAATTGGGGTTTGCAAAACCACTTTCTCCAAAAGAACCGGAGATTATTGTAAATTCCGTACGTGGACAGACTCAGAAAGACTACGAGAAAGGTCTGGTCAGCGTATTTTCTGAATGTAATAAGAAACTAAAAAGCAACGGTTTTCTAATTTTCTCATTTCACGATAAAAACATTGAAAGCTGGCTGTCTATCCTGAACAGCATCGATCAGTCGAACTATTCCCTGATCAAAACTTATCCTTTACATGCAGAAGCCAGAACCGGAGCCCATACTTCCAATAAAAATTCTATCGCACTGGATATTATGCTTATATGCAGAAAGCAAAATAATGTTCATATGATTGAACTCAATGAAAAAGTCCACAAGGAAATAATCAAAACCTCGTATATGGAAACCGAATCCATTATTTCACGCCTTCTGAATGTTAACGCTGAAATAACCGTTCCAGATATTGAAAATATATTTATCTCCCAATATTTTAGTATTGCCACCGGAAAAGGTATTTCTTATAAGAGCCTTATATCCGACGGACTGGATGATCTCCTTATTTGTACAGGCGGATTGAAGGACTATTTCTCCAAATATAATATTTCCGAACGTAGAATCGGATGGTGGTCTGAACTATATAAAAAGAAGTGGGAATTATAATATTCTCACTTCTTTCATAATTTCAGAGCCTTCCGCCCTTCTTAATGTCATATAGCAGCAAAAGCTTATTATCGCGAACGGTGGGACTGATATGTGACTGCTGCCCGGACGAGGCACTTTGCGAATGCCAGTCACTATGATCTAACCATCCGAAACGTATTTTCTTAATGCGTGGTATAAAATCCGGATCTTCTCTCTTAAATTTCTCAAAATTCACCGCAAGATAATATCCATCCTTTGATTTAAAATTTGAATCTGCGCTGTCTTCCTGTCCATAACTCGCATTTCCATATATATTATAATTATTTGAGGAAGTTTTGATTTCTACCGAATATTCCGGGTCCGGTTTATAAACCAAATCCTTATCCTTTTTGCCGAAATCACGTGACCATTCTCCGGGATACTTTTTTTCCAGAAAAACAGGAATCAATTCATGTAGATAATTTCCCAAAATCTGAGGCGAAGGAATAATATCTTTCCCTAATTGTAATTCCCCTGCAATCTTTGTCTTCAAGATGCCATCCCACGAGCGCAATACAACATCAATTATGTCATTTTTATCCAACGGATGACTTTTCACCAATTCTTCTGTCTTTTCCTTCCATTGCTCTTCACTCAGATTTTCATATGGTGACATATCTATTCCCTCCTCTGATCATTCAGGTATTTTTCTGATTCCTCAAATAAACTTGCCATCGTGATCCCAAAACCATCAGCTATTTTTTTTATATTCTGCAGTGAAATATTACGCTTCCCGGATTCTACTGAGGCATAATACGTACGATCCATCCCAATAGATAAGGCGTATTTTTCCTGACTCATCCCCTGTCTTTCACGAAAACTTTTACATGCCAATCCAAATGCTTTTTGTACCATTTCTCTGCCTCCTTATACAGGTTAATAAGAATGAGGTTTATATAGCAACGGATTATGCGTAACAATTCATATTTTATAACCATAATAAAAGGACATTTTTCAAACTTTTCATTCGAAAAATGTCCTTATTATTTCTTCCCGTTTTTCCTTACTCCCGATAATTCTTTCTGACAAACGGCTCTCCGATGGAACAGTCCGTCAAAAGCCCGTATTTCTTCGGATGCCGGTATGCGTTGCCATGCACTTCACTTTCGCGGTAATTCCGGAGCTGTTCCAGATCAAGCTCCGCAAGATAAATGCCCTCTTTGCCGTCCGCCTGCAGAATACAGGTGTCCCGCGAGCCTTCCAGTTCCGGAAGGTATGCCACGCCGTCAAAGACACTCGAATTGCCGTTGCAGTCCGGTACGGTTTCAGGATAATTGCAGGTGGCAACCGCCGTCATATTTTCATAGGCCCTTCCCCGCAGCTGCGAAAGACGGTTTATTTCCATCGGACAGGCATTCGGAACAAGAATCAGCTCCGCGCCCTTCAACATCAGAATTCTCGCGCTTTCAGGAAATTCCCGGTCAAAGCAGATCATCACGCCGACATTTACGATGCCGCAGGCTGTGTCGAGCATTACAACATAAAAATCCTCTCCGGGCGTTAAATTGCGTTCCACATCGAAATCACAGGTATGTACTTTGGCATAAACCAGTTTTCGTTCACCGAATCTGTCAAAAAGAACAAGCGTGTTGCGGGGCGCGGTTTCATATTTTTCAAGCAGCGTGATGCCAATCGCCATATTGAGTTTTCCCGCCAGCTCGCCGAAAGCGTTTACAAAATCACTGTTGACGGAAATGGCTTCCTCTTTCCATTCATCGACAGGTCTGTCATAAATACGATACCCATTACTCCACATTTCGGGAAACAGCGCGATATCGGCTCCTTTTTCTTTCGCCTCCTTACAGTATCTGATTCCTTTTTCCAGATTTTCCTCCGGTGTTTTACCGGGAGCAATCTGTAATAACGCAATTTTCAACAAATTCATCCGTAGGTTCCCTCTCTTTCATTATAGTTGTTCCATTACAGCTTTTCCATGCTCCGGCAAAAAATATCCTGCATTGTCAGATGATATCATAGCCATTTTCCGCAAGAATCTGCAATGCCTTTTCGTAATGGAATTGTTTTGTCAGAATATAATCCGTATGATAGGTGGATATGGCAAAAATTCCGATTTGGCCAGCCGCAAGCAGCGTCGCTATTTCAGCCAGAATTCCGACCAGAGAAAAGTCCAGAACGCCCTGTATCCTGAAACACTTCCAGCCGTCGTCCCGTTCGATCACATCGGGGGGCACATCCTCTGTCGGACAGACCAGCGAATTTTCTTCATCCGTTTTGCCAAAGAAACAGTATTCCGTATTCAGATCTACCTGTGAGAAATCCGGTATCTTACAGATGGAAAAGTCGCGGTCGATTCTTTTTATCTCCATAAAACACTCCTTCCGTATTTTGAAAAGCGGACAGCGCCTCTGCCCGTTTTCTGCCTTATAAGCCTGCCTGTATCCGTCGAAGGCTGTATTAGCGTTGTTTTAAATTATAGCACAAAAAATATCTTATGGATACGAATATCATGTTCATTACATCCCTTCATCACATCCTGCTTTCCTGTTTCACACTCCATTTTATCGCCTCATGCTCCGCTGTCCCGCTTTACACCACGCCGGAAGCATGCTACAATATGGAACATAATATTTCGGCAACTATTTGACAGCTGTTCGTTCTCCGGACGGACCATTTACGGTATGGAATGTAATCATTCAGTAGCAGGAAGAGGTTTATGATGTTATATCAGAATCTATTAGACACAATTACAGACAAATGCAGGCAGATTTTCGGCGCGGATCTGATCGGAGTCTACCTGCATGGTTCCATGGCAATGGGATGCTTTCATCCGCAAAAAAGCGATATCGATCTGATCATCGTAGTCCGAAACCCCATCACCGATCAGCAGAAGCTGCGATTTATGAACCATATCGTGGCCTGCAATCAGATGGCCCCGGAAAAGGGAATCGAGCTCAGCATTGTCCGGAAAGAGGTTTGTATTAAATTTAATTACCCGACGCCTTTTGAACTGCACTTTTCCAATACGCATCTGCCATGGTTTCTCGCTAATCCGGCAGATTATATTCGAAAAATGATCGGTACCGATAAAGATCTGGCCGCCCACTTTACAATCATCAAAAAATACGGGATTGTATTATGGGGAGCGGCGGTGGACGATGTCTTTGCCGATGTACCGAAAGGTGACTATATCGACAGCATTCTGTACGATGTGGAGAATGCCGGAGAAGATGTTTTGAAAAATCCCGTTTATGTGATTCTGAATCTATGCAGAACGGCAGCTTTTCTGACAGATGATCTCATTCTTTCCAAGAAACAGGGCGGTGAATGGGCCCTGCAAAATCTTCCCGAACAATACCATTCTCTCATCTCCAATGCCATACAATGTTATATATCTGGAAATGACATGTGTGTCAATAGTTTGGAAGCCCGCAGTTTTGTTGACAGTTTGATGCAGAGAATCCGGGCTCTGTCATCCTGTGAATGAGAAAGCTCAGCATAAATATATTTCTTTTTTACTTCTCCCCAAGTATTTTACACATCCAAAAATGTGGGCAGGATTCTTCAAAATCCATTTCGCCGTATTGTTTATAACCATTCTTTTCGTAGAATTTAACAGCCCCGGACTGTGCGTGTAGAAAAACACATTTCCCACCGGCTTTCTCAATTTCTGTTTCAGCACATTTTAACAGAAATGAGCCAAGATTTTTTCCGCGATATCGTTTCATTACCGCAATCCGTCCAATGAAACAGCTTCCGTCATTTTCTGCCTTAAAAAAGCGGCACGTTGCCACAGGAGCATTATTATCATACAAAACAATATGCTTTGCACGTTTATCTATTTCATCAAACTCATTATGAAATCCCTGTTCTTCTACAAACACCGCCCGTCTGATTTCCGCGGCTTCATCCGGCAGGGTATCGTAAATCAGTATATTCATTTATCATTTGTCACCTCCATAAAAGTATAAGGCACTCAGGAACCAACCTTATAACACAATGTCGTGCCGTACCTGCGGTTAACTCCCAAATGCCTTAGAATCACTTTATCCGGTGATAAAGTGCAGCAAATATTTTTTAAAATTATAACAATCCGCATAAAAGAAGTCAATACATTTTAAACAGCCAAAATGCCGCCTTTGTAAAAAAACAAATCCGCTTTACAGACAATCTTTATATGCACTGGAATTGTGAGAAAATAATCTATGCTGAATATGTGATAATAAAAGGTTTGCAGGCGATTTATATTCTGACAGCCTGTCTAAAAGCACCACTTCCTTGAAAAAAGAGGAGTATCCCGTCAAATAGCAAGATATTCCTCTTTAACAATTTTATTTTCTATATCAGTCACGCAGCAATGCTTAAAGTAACTACTAAATATCCCTCTAGCAGCCCTTCTCCATCGCCTCCGCGACGTCGGCCTCACAGCTTCTCATCGCCTGAATTGTCCTGTCAAAGAGATCATCCAGTTCCCATCCAAGCATCTGCGCCCCCTGAGAAATAACCTCTCTGGAACAACCCGCCGCAAATTTCTTATCCTTAAATTTCTTTTTCAGGCTCTTAGTCTCCATATCCAACGTGCTCTTCGACGGGCGCATCAAAGCGCAGGACCAGATCAAACCTGTAAGTTCATCGACGGCAAAAAGCACCTTCTCCATCTCCAGTTTCGGCTCCTGCTCACTGCAAAGCCCATAACCGTGGGAACAGATTGCATAAATCATATCTTCGCTCACTCCTGCTTTTCGCAGAAGTTCCGGCGCTTTCTGACAATGTTCTTCCGGATAACACTCGAAATCGATGTCATGAAGAAGTCCGGTGATTCCCCAGAACTCTTCTTCCTTTTCATACCCCAATTCCTTAGCATACCAGCGCATAACACCTTCCACCGTCAACGCATGCTGGCGATGAAAAGGCTCTTTATTATATTCTTTCAGCAGCTCCCATGCCTGCTTTCGGGAAATGCTGCTTTTTCGCTCCTCATGCCCGGCTTTCTCTGCCGCTTTGTGGACGTTTCCGGTATGGTCGGAGGATTTTCTTTCCAGACTTTTCATCGTCGGGAACAGTCACGCAGTTAATCCACATTAGTCCAAACAAGAGCAACTACGCTTAAATCCTCGGTTTTCATTATATAACACCAATCCATATTAGTCCACCAAAGTCCATAAATTTGATGTCTTTTTGATGTACTTTCTTTCTTTTGATGTCAGGTACGTTTTAGGAATCGCCCCTCTCAAGGACTTCTTCCTAAAAAATATCACTATTCTTTTCCAGGGCTTTGATTGCTTCCCTTTTCTTTGTTTCCGTTGCCTCCGCATATATATCCATCGTAGTTTCAATATTTGCGTGTCCCATGATACTCTGGATCACTTTGAGGTTTGTTTCATTTTCACAAAATCTCGTACAAAACGTATGCCTGATGTGGTGGCACGAAAAATGGGGAATCAATACCGGGCGTCTGCTCTCCCGTTTTGCCTTAATGATTTCTTCGGCATTGTAGGCTTCGTATATTCGTTTGATTGCATGGTTGATCACACTCGGCTTATGGATAATGCCGTCCTTGTTACAGAAGATAAATCCGCTCATTCCATCAACAACCTGCACATTAAAACCACTTTCTTTCTGTGCTTCATACTCATTCCGAAAAGCCTTTTCAACAGCTTCCATCATCGGTATGATACGCACCCCAGCTTCAGTTTTGGGTGTAGAGATATGAAATTCGCTCTTTCCATTCTCCATTACCCGGTAAATCGCTGCATGGTTGATACTAATGGTCTTATTATCATAGTCTAAATCTTCCCAACGCAAACCTATCATTTCTCCAATGCGGCATCCGGTTCCGAAAAGAGCTGTGAACAATGGCAACCAATGGCAGTACACCGGGCTTTCAGATATGTAGTTCAGAAATGCCCTCTGCTGTTCCAACGTAAGTGCGTGTCTGATGCCTTTGTTCTTCCCGTCTTTCTTCTTTATCTCCGCCATTACACCACTTGCGGGATTATTGCGTATCACATCATCTCTGACCGCCATCTGAAAGGTAGGGTGCAGTACGGTATGGATATTATCCAGCGTATTCGGCTGCAATCCCATTTCATTCAACAGTGAATAGTAAAAGAAACGCACATCGGAATATTTTATATCGCTGATAATCCTTTTTCCGAATGTATCCCTAACATAATGGTCATACATATATTTGTAATTTACCCTTGTGTGTTCCTTTAAGTCATACTTTGTTGATATGTACCTGTCAAAAGCGTAGTTTAATGTTGTCTTTCCGCTGCAATAGCTTTCCAGACCGTCAAGCTGGTCACGGACAAGGGCTTTTTCCTTTTCCCGCAACTCCATCAAGTCATTTGCATATACAACGTGTCTTTTTCCGCTTGGATCAGTGTATTGGTAGATATACCTTTTGTCGCTTTTCCTTTGGCTCTCACCCTTCCTTAATACTCTGCCTTTTAAATCTTTCCGTGATTTTGACATAATGCACCACCTTCCTTTTTAACAGAAAGAGGTCACAAATGCCATTACTCGCTCTTTTCTTTTTTCTCCTGCTCACGCAGCTTGTTAAATCCCTGAACGAGCGTCTGTGTTATGGTCAGATTATGATTGCTGGCATACTCTGTTATATCTGTATGCTCGTCTTTTGTGAGGCGGATAAAAACACCTTCACTCCTCGGATTTTCCAATCTCGGTCTACCCGTTCTTGCCACCCGCCATCACCTACCTTTCATAATCTCACTAACATCATACTACTTGTATATCAAAAAGTCAATCATTTTTTGATATACAATAATTTGTTTCCTCTTTTCTGACCAAATCTACACACGAAAAGTTTCCAGATATTCTTCAAAAATCGGCACACTCACAAGGGTAATACGGTTTATCTTATATACCGCATGGGCTTCCTGCGCCAGTTTCATAAAACTGTGCTTGCTCATTGAATACCTCTCCGCCCCTTCGTCATATCTGATAAAATCTTTCTTTTTAACTTTTGCCTCCATTCTCCACCTCTTTCCTAAAGATTGTTCCTTTTCTCTTGCTATG
>CALDLG010000189.1 GCA_937910785.1 uncultured Lachnospiraceae bacterium
CTTCAAACATCAGGATCTGGATTGGCATTCCCTCCGTATGCATACTGTAATCCCGATGTACAAGCGCATTGACAATGGTTTCTCTGATGGCAGTCATCGGGTAGTCCATACGATCTTCCCGTATACCGCTGTCAGGATGGATGATGGTCTTTGTCTTCATATTCCGGCGGACAAACTGGAGAGCGCCGTTGAGCATTTCCGGAATGCTGCCTTCTATGCGTTCATTGTCCAGAAAACGTTCTCCGAGATCCCCGACAGTGCCGATCTCCCGGCCGGGCACCACGATGGCAGTGATGCATAATTGGGGAAAATATGCCTGCGGATACAGACCAAACAGCATGACAGTACTCAAAGTAAATTCGCCATCCCGCGTAATACTCATCAGTTCATAGATATTCTGTTCCGGTAAATGTGACAGATTAGGCTTTCCTAAACGCAGTTTTTGAACATACTCTGCCAGTTTTTCGTGACTGAGTGCAGAAGATGCGGCTCTTGGTACTGTGCGGATATCATCCTGATATTTCCTGCGAAAAGCCTCATAGCTGTAGATTTCGTATTCGGTCATCGGCTGATCATTATCGCCGACGCGCGTGAAGGAACCTTTGAGACGGCCCTGCCCTTTATAATAGCAGGGACGTTCTACAAGATCCATGCCCGGTATCTCTGCGGCAACAAAATTTCTTCCGTCTTTTCGGAGTACTGTGATCAACGGACGGACAGGCGGCTCCATCTGCAGACATTGCTCCGCTATTTTCTTTTGCAGGTCCTGCGGATCGTAGACGCCGGATTCTGCGTAATCGTTCTCTTCGTCAATGCCAAAAACGAGAATTCCGCCATCATCCTGGTTGGAGAAGCTGGAGAGCGTATCATAGAGACGCTTAGGACATCCTTTCCCGGCGCTTTTCAATTCTAAAATTTGAGTTTCGCATTTTATTTTCTGTATTTGTTTTAGTAATTCAATGAAATTTTCAGTTGTCATTTTAGATTCTCTTTCTTTTTTTCATATTTTACTAAAAAATTTGAGTTATTTCAAGAATCTAAAAAAGGAACTCAAATTTTTCATTTTCGATTTGAGTTCCTTTTTAGATTCTTATCTTAAGTTTTCCTGTTTACAGGAAAGAGCCGGGTCAGCGGGAGGCTTCCGGCACACGTCCATAGCGGGCCGTTTCGTATCTGGCGTGGAGTGCCATGCCTTCTTCGGTCTGCGCTATGCCGGCTTCCTGCTCAATTTCGGCAGGGGATTCGTGATCGGCGGGTTGGTCCTTACGGTGACGGCGGATCACCCGGCGGTACTCTCTGCGGATGCGCTCCCGCTCGGACAGCCTGTGGCGGCGGGCGGGCGCCGCAATTTTTACTTCATCCTCCGTATCGTGCAGTTCTTCGACAATATCCCCGTTTTCGTCATTTGTGATACGGAAATCCTGAAAAACGGCGAGTACCTTTTTGATCAGCGCCAGGGCCAGCAGCACAAAGATCAGAGCCGTAAAGCCGTAGAATATATAGTCCAGCCACCAGGGAGCAGGTTTGATGTCTTCCGGATCTCCTATAAGAGCAGCCATGGGATTTTCGCCCATGTTCTCTGTGAGAGAGGGCAGTGCGGCTTCGGTAAAGTCCATTTCGATATTGGTTTTCAGATCCCGAAGATCGCGGTAGTGCCGCAGCGAAACGGTAAACAGGGAAGACAGCGCCAGTACCATGAGCAGTGCCAGATAGATCGCCAGCATACCGCTCCCGATTCCATAGATGCGCCGGGAAGGCAGGTTGCAGGTCCTTCTGTTCAGGGCAAGGTAGCGTTCGGTCTCACATACATAGTGATATAAAAATGTGGTCACGGCGTATAAAATGGCGCTGAACAGGGCGGCATTGCACACGGAAGGGCCGTTAAAATTGGCTCCCAGAAGATAAACGCCGCCGAAATAGAAAAGCACCGGAAAGGCAGGTTCCTTTAATATATCATTGTAAGGACGAAAGGACGGATCGGCTTCGAAAGCGGCCTCCCGGTCCTTTTTTTTCTGCAGGCGCGCAATCATCCGGTTGATGATCACAAACAGGGTCTCGCCAAGAAGCAGCAGTAAGTAGCCCCACACCAGAAAACTGTCGCGCAGGGAACCGGCCAGTATCCAGCCTGCGGCTCCTGTGGCGGCGAAGGTCAGCACAGAGAGAAGCAGATAGGTGAAGAGCGTTCTGCATTTCTCGGCGGCAAAGTCGGTAACCACGACAGGAAACACGATCACAAGGCATTTCAGATACAGATACGGGCCGACCAGGGTCTGGTCTTTCACGCATAGGACGTAGAGCAGCGGTATGATAACGGACAGGATGAGCGTGGTGTGGATCCATCCTGCGGTTGTTTTAATCAGTTTTCTCAAAGCGGCTGTCCCCTTTCTGATAAAATAAATGATTCACGGCGGCCGGAAACTGCTGCCGGGATCAGAAATCGTTCACTTCTCTGTTGATCAGACGGATATTGTCTGCGGTCTGCAGGCAGCAGGGTTCATTGCGCGGGCACGGAACCACCCACACGGCCTGCTCCCTGCCGGTAAAGGCTTCGATGGCAGCCTGATTTTGCGCTGCATTTTTGGAGATGAAGATCATGAGTGCGTCCTCCATCTGATTCACCGCCTGACCTGCAAAGCTGTCGAGCATGGACGGCAGGGGAAGCACGCCTGCGTCGGACTGGTGAGTCGCCAACAGCCGTTCGATGTCGGTGAGCTGCTTTTTGCCGCTGGCGGGAGGCAGACAGGTGTATGCAGAATCGGAGTCCGCCGCGATATTGGTACACAATCCGACTTCCATGCCGCGGGCGATCATTTTCTGCGCCAGAGTGGCGGTCACGGAGACGGCGTCTTCGATCAGGTATTCGTATTTCAGGATGCCGCTGTCTTCCACGTCCAGAAAGAGCAGCACCTTTTCCATATGAGTGGATTCGAAGGTGTTGACCATCAACTCGCCTGTTCTTGCGCTGGCTTTCCAGTTGATCGTCTTCATGGGATCGGTGACGGTATATTCGCGGATCGAGGCATAGGCAAAAGGATCCTCGAAAAGACGCTTCGCGCACTGTACGCTGCCCATAAGCCGCTCGCAGGTAACAAGGATATCCGAGACGTTGGTCCGTGCGGCATAGACATAAAGCTGTGTGTCCGCCGGCGCCTCTATGGAGAAACGTTTCCTGTGCAGCATGGAAAAAGCCGTCAGGTAAGATTTGTCGATGCGGTAACAGCCGCGTTTCGTACAGTTGAGCGTTAGTTTCCTGGTGATACGCTGATAGCCAAGCAGGGCAAAGATATCCCTTTTGTAAGTAAAATCGCTGACGCTGGTGTTCTCGCAGTCGTGGAAGGCAAGCCTTTTATCCATATGAAAAGCAACTTCCAGCACAGGCAGCACCAGTTTCTTGCGGTTTTCGATCTGCTCGGTCATTTCCGCCTGTTCGCCCGCATAGACGAAATCCTGCAGGAAGCGCAGCGTGACCAGCAGGCCGGTGTTCCAGTGCTTTTCATAATACCGATTCCAGAGAAATGTCAAAAGCAGCAAACTTAAGAAAAATAAACTGATCATGGCCGCGTCCAATCTTCCGTAGGCAGGGAAATGCTGTTCAACAGTCCACGGATGGCTGATTCTTTCTGCTGCGTGTAGGCGGCTTCCGAGATCATTCTGTGCGCCAGCACCGGGATGGCCACTGCCTTGATATCCTCGGGAGCGACAAAATCTCTGCCCTGCACCATGGCATAACCCTGAGAGGCGCGGAGCAGCGCCAGCGTTCCACGGGGACTGACTCCTTCCGCGATGCTGTGGGCGTTGGTATCACCGGAACCGGCATCGTATTTGCGGGTTCCCTGGACAAGATTAACGATATAATTTCTCAGATCTTCATGTACATAGATGTTACGGCATTCTTTTTGCAGGGCCGCTACCTCCGGGAGGGTACAGACCGGCCTGATGGTCTCTAACGGCTGATCGTTGATATACCGGTCGATCATCTGCCGTTCCTGTGTCTCGCTCAGGCTGCCCATGCTGATCCGCATCAGAAAACGGTCCATCTGTGCTTCGGGAAGGGGATAACAGCCCAGTGTTTCCACCGGGTTCTGCGTGGCGATCACGAAGAAGGGAACGCCCAGAGAGCGGGTCACACCGTCCACGGTCACCTGCCCTTCGCCCATGCATTCCAGAAGGCTTGACTGAGTTCTGGGTGTGGCGCGGTTGATCTCGTCCGCCAGCAGCAGATTCGTGAACACGGGGCCTTCCTTAAAGACGAAAGCGCCCTTTTCCTGATTGAAATAAGAAAGGCCGGTCACGTCGCTGGGCAGCAGGTCCGGTGTGAACTGAATCCGTCCGAAGGAGAACTCCATGGAGCGGGCCAGTGATTTGGCCAGCACTGTCTTGCCGGTCCCGGGCACGTCCTCCAGCAGAACATGCCCTCCCGCCGCCAGTGCGGAAAGAAGCAGTTCGGTGACGTGTTCTTTGCCGATGATAACTTTGGAAACATTGTCTTTGATGCGGGTCAATAAGTCGTTCATGTGGGTGAGATGTCCTTTCTTATATAATTTATCATGATAATGTGCTATATTTGTTATGGAACACAGATGAGAAGACAGTGGTCTGTCGGCAGTTACCAAACAGCGCCGCCACTTATCAGTATAGCATAAAACAAATGAAAAATGGCGAATGGATTTGAAAAAATAAAGGGAGCGATCACAATGAGAAAGAGGATCCTGTTGGTTGAAGATGATGAAGAGATCAGGAGCATGATACAAGACTATTTATCGGGCGAATTTGAAGTGTGCTTTTTCAGCGACGGAAAAACGGCCATGCAGGCGCTCGCAAATCTTGACGAATATTCCCTTGCCCTGATTGACCTTATGCTGCCGGACATAAGCGGCATGGAGCTTATTAAGGCGATCAGACAGGTCAGCACCATTCCGGTAATCATCATAACTGCGAAAGATAATGATACGGATAAATCGCTGGGGCTGAATTTAGGGGCAGACGATTATGTAGTGAAGCCCTTTTCCCTGATTGAACTTACCGCAAGAATTAAGGCAAATATCCGGCGGGCCGGTACTTATCAGGCCATTGCGGACAATACGGTTGTGAAGTTCAGGGATTTGAACATAGACCGTGCCGGTCATTCTGTCAGCCGGCAGGGCGCTGTTATGGATTTAACACCGATCGAATTTGATATTCTGTATCTGCTGGCGACCCATCCGGGGCAGGCCTTTTCAAAGGAACGTCTCTATGAACTGATCTGGAAGGAGTCGTATTTCGGCAACGAGAATGTACTGAATACGCATATCAACCGCCTGCGTCAGAAACTGAAAAAAGATCAGGCAGATACAACGACGTATATTAAAACCTTATGGGGAATCGGTTATAAGATGGAGGAGAGATAAATGTGGATTCTGTTTGATCCGGCAGCGAATGCTGTACAGGAAGCTGCAAAAAGAAATCGAGTATATCAGCAACCGCCTCACAACACTTTCTATCGCTTCCGAAAACGGTTTCGTCCTGCTTCCCGCTGCGCACATCTGCGTCAGGAAATTAGGGGCGGCTGTTAACACGCTGCTGCGGGATTTTTATGCAAAAAAGTCGGAATTCGGGCAGGAGCAGAGAGCAATGGCACAGGTTCTGACGAATATTTCACATGATATCCGCACCC
>CALDLG010000190.1 GCA_937910785.1 uncultured Lachnospiraceae bacterium
AGATTGGAGAGAAGGAATGCGCTTTTTTTTTAAAGATGCCGGGAAGGTACTGACGGTTCTGATCGCGGGCGGAATGGCAGGTCTGATATTGTTAATGATTGTTTATGCGATTCCCGTAGACCGTATGCTGGTCAATGCGAGGGCTTCCATAGAGATATTTGAAAGAGAAGGACCGTCTCCACAGACAATTATAGGATACGAAGCAACGACGTTAGATAATTATACGGACGCGTGGATGTTCCGCAATGCTTTTTACGACGGAAGGGAATCGGTTTTCCAAAAAAGTCTGAATGTTTATTATTATGGTTATCATAAAGAAGAGCTCCATAATGTCTGCGAGAGCATGATCGCTTATCTGAACGGGACGGAAGGATATGAGAGACAATCCTATGCGAGGTACTGGCATGGTTATCTGATTTTTTTAAAGCCGCTGTTGTGCTTTTTTGACTACGGCGATATCAGAGGCATTCTGCGGCTGACAGAAATGTCATTATTGATGTATCTGTGTCTTTTATTTGAAAGAAGAAGGTTCGCCAGGTTTCTTCCCGCGCTTGCGGTTACGATGTTCTGTATCGGATTTTATGATATCGGACAGTCGATGCAGTATTCCTGGATTTTCCTGATTACAGTCGCGGCTTCCATTTATCTTTTGAAGAAATATCCGGTGATGGACGGGAAAATGCTGTTTCTGGCAGTGGGCATGTGCACCAGTTATTTTGATTTTCTGACCTATCCTGTTTTTACATTGGGAATACCACTTATCGTGCTGCTGCTTTGCCGCTTTTCTTCAGGTGAGAAGAAGGGCGCGGTGAAGACGGTTTTGTATCATTCGATTTTCTGGGGAATCGGTTATTTCGGATTCTGTCTGGAGAAATGGATTCTGTGTAATCTGTTGACGGAGGAAAATGTAATTGAGGAGGCCTTTCTTTCGATTACGGAACGCGTCGGCAGGCAGGTCGTGGATCAGCCCATTGGATATATGGAAACAGTGTTTGAGAATTTTAAAGTTTTATGCAAATATCCCTATGCGCTCGCGATACTCGGCGTAACCGCGCTGATTCTCTGGGGATTCAGAAAGAAACGTCTGAAAACGGACTGGGAACATGCAGCGGCCTGTCTGATCGTAGCTGTTTATCCGTTTATCTGGTATGCGGTGGCATTAAATCATTCTTATGTGCATGCTTTTATGACGTATCGGGATTTGGGGATTTCTATTTTTGCCGGCTTATGTATGCTGGAGAGTATGAAAGAGATCGATTGCAATGAGCGGAAAGAGACGTAGAAAGAAAAGCAGAAAGAAAAAATCCAACTTCATGAAGCCTTTTCTGGTTACCCTGATTCTTGCCGTATCGACGGGGCTTTTTTTGATGCTTGCATGGATCTATATCCGGAACGGGGAAGAGCCTGTTAAGAGGGAGTTTCAGCTGACGAAGGAAACGATAGCGGAGGAGCCGGTTCATGAGAAGGCGGAAGCGAACGAACAGACCGGTGCGGAAGAACCGGAAGCGGAAGAAGGACGGTATGCGGATATTCTGAAGGATGAAGCGTATATGGAAGAGCATCATATTTATGCGAAAGAAGCCTTTGATGAAAATTCCGTGACCATTACCTTTGCGGGCGATATTCTTTTTGATCCCAATTACAGTGTAATGGCCAAACTTCTGCAGAACGGCGGTGATATCGGAAATGGAATTGCGCCGGATCTGATCGGGGAGATGCAGAGCGCAGATATTATGATGCTCAATAATGAATTTGCCTATTCGGAGGGAGGCGCTCCTACGCCGGAGAAACAGTTCACGTTCCGGGCAAAGCCGGAGGCCGTCTCTTATCTGACAGATCTTGGTGTGGACATCGTTTCGCTTGCCAATAACCATGCCTATGATTATGGTGAACAGGCGCTTCTCGACACGCTGAACATCCTGAAAGAAGAAGGGATTCCCTATGTGGGAGCCGGGGAGAATGAGCAGGAAGCTTCCGCACCGGTTTATTTCATCGTTAACGATATGAAAATTGCAATTCTTTCCGCAACGCAGATAGAGCGGCTGGATAATCCGGATACGAAGGGAGCGACGGAAACTTCCCCCGGCGTTTTTCGATGCTGGAACGGGGAAAAACTGATGCAGAAGGTGGCGGAGGCAAAGGCGGAGAGCGATTTCGTGATCGTCTATATTCACTGGGGCACGGAAAATCAGGAGGAAACGGACTGGGCACAGAATAAACAGGCGCCGGAGTTAGTGGAAGCGGGGGCGGACCTGATTATCGGAGACCATCCGCATATTTTACAGCGGATCGATATTATCGACGGGGTGCCTGTTATTTACAGTCTCGGAAACTTCTGGTTTAATTCCAGGCAAATCGATACCGGTATGGTAAAGGTGACGATTGCGCCTGAAGGGATTCAAAGCTTCCAATTCATTCCCTGCCTGCAGAGCGGCTGTAAAACGATGATGCTGGAAGGCGGAGAAAAAGAGAGAGTGCTCGGAGAGATGCGGCGTATGTCTCCGTCGGTCCAGATCGATGAGGACGGTTATCTGATGCTGCCACGATGATGCTGCAATTTGGCCGGTGGTCAGAATGAATCAGAGTGGAGAATGGATTTTCCGGGAAAAAGTGTTGACAGCGTAAAAACCGCGTGCTATATTAAGAAAGGTCGCTTGACCATGCCGAAGACAGTAGGTGCCGTAATGGCGTAAGGATACCGCCTACCGAGGAGAAGAGTTTGTGATAAAAATGTGAACCTTCCTGTCTTCAGGGAGGTTTTTTGTGATAAAAATGTCTGAGCGGTAAAATGCAGACTGTCGGAGCCATCTTTTTCACAGAACTCCTGTCGGCGTAAAATCTATAAGGAGGTAAATAAAATGGCGAAAGTTGAATTGAAGAAACCTGTCATTGAGGAGATTTCCGCAGCAATCAAGGATGCACAGTCTGTTGTTCTTGTTGATTACCGCGGACTTACGGTAGAGCAGGATACGGAGCTTCGCAGACAGCTTCGTGAAGCGGGAATCAATTACAAGGTTTACAAGAACACAATGATGAATTTTGCATTCAAGGGCACTGACTGCGAAGCGCTTCTTCCTTATCTGGAAGGACCGAGTGCGCTTGCAATTTCTACGGAAGATGCGACGGCGCCTGCGAGAGTTCTCTGCAAGTTTGCGAAAACCGCAGATAAGCTTGAGGTCAAGGGAGGCATCGTGGAAGGCACTGCTTATGATGCGAACGGCATTATCAGTATTTCCAAGATCCCGTCGAGAGAAGAACTGATCTCCAGACTGCTTGGAAGCATGCAGTCTCCGATCACGAATTTTGCCCGCGTTATGAATCAGCTGGCGGAAAAAGGCGGCGCATCTGCATGCGAAGCGCCTGCGGCTGAAGAAGCGGCGCCCGTCGCTGAGGAAGCTCCTGCGGCTGAATAAATGGATGCATTGCGGCGAAGAAGCCGCATAACAGTAAAATCTGATAATCAAATTGAAAACGGAGGTAAATTATCATGGCAAAATTAACTGCTCAGGAATTAATTGATGCAATCAAAGAGTTATCTGTATTGGAATTGAATGATCTGGTAAAGGCTTGCGAAGAAGAGTTCGGTGTATCCGCGGCAGCAGGCGTTGTAGTTGCGGCAGCAGGCGGTGACGCGGCAGCAGCTGTTGAAGAGAAAACAGAGTTCGATGTTGAGCTGACAGAGGTTGGCCCGAACAAGGTTAAGGTTATCAAGGTTGTTCGTGAAGCGACAGGTCTTGGTCTGAAGGAAGCAAAGGATCTCGTAGATTCCGCTCCGAAGATGGTTAAGGAAGCAGTATCCAAAGAGGAAGCTGAAGACGTTAAGGCGAAACTGGAAGCAGAAGGCGCTAAGGTTACCCTTAAATAAACCGGGACAAAGAGAAACATAGAAATACCAAGGAGAACCGCTTACAGAAAAAGACACTGTAGGCGGTTTGTTCTATAAGTAGGGTTCAGGTGTCAAAAGGTGCGGCATAAAACTCTTATTGGCAGATTGCACAAGATATTCCCTTGCGTCTGACTTCG
>CALDLG010000191.1 GCA_937910785.1 uncultured Lachnospiraceae bacterium
CTTTTTACCTTCCGGATCACCTCTGCGCCGCAGCGCTCGCACACGCCGTTCACCACTTCCTCATTGGCAAGCCCGACCTTACAGGAAGTACACCAGTTGATCGGCATTTCCGATTTATAGGCAAGTCCGGCTTTAAACAATTTCAAGAAAATCCACTGCGTCCATTTATAATAATCGGGATCGGTCGTATTAACCTCTCTGTCCCAGTCAAAGGAATATCCGAGCGCGTGCAGCTGATTCTTAAAGTGCTTCACATTATTCTCCGTTACGATTCTCGGATGGATATGGTTTTTAATCGCATAGTTCTCTGTCGGAAGGCCAAAAGCATCCCACCCCATCGGATAAAGCACGTTATATCCCTGCATCCTTCGTTTTCTTGCAACAATATCAAGCGCCGTATAGGGTCTTGGATGCCCTACGTGCAGCCCCTGTCCGGACGGATAGGGAAATTCCACCAGCGCATAATACTTCGGTTTGGAATAATCCTCAGAGGTCTTAAACGCTTTCTCGTCATCCCAGACCTTCTGCCATTTCTGCTCTACTTCTCTGTGATTGTATATCTCTGCCATATTGACTCCTCTTCCGCCCGCTTCTTTGGACATTTCTATCAGACAAATTCTGCATACTTCTTAACCTGCAATTATTTTACTATACCCGGATAATTTGTCAACCTTTAATTCCGTATGGTTTTGACAATGTAAGAGCCTTTTGCCCGGCCAGGCGGCATATAGTTCGTTTGGAGGCACGCTTCCGCTCCGTGAAAAGCAGTAGCGGTACTAAGTTCAAAAGACGCAAAGCGCCTTTTTCACTAAGTGCCGACGCTTTTCAAGGACCTCCGCCACGAACTATATGCCGCCTGGCCGGGCAAAAGGCTGTTACGCTGCGGAAAGCGCCGCGTTGTCGAACCTGTCACGATTTTCACAAACAAAAACAGGATGCTGTATTCCCCAATACATCTGCATCCCGTTTTTCTTCTCCAAAAAGGAAATTTATTTTGCCAAAAGGCTATGCCCTTTTACACAACGATGTCACGCCGGCCGCTTATTCCTCTCCGGCTTCAACCTTATTTGCTCTTGCCGCAACTTCTTTCTCCTGTACATCGCCCGGCGCCTGCTCATATCTTGCAAACTGATATTCAAAAGTGCCTCTGCCGCCTGTCATGGAACGCAGGTCGGTACAATAGCCATACAGACAGGATACCGGAATATCCGCTTCAATAACCTGCTTGCCGTCAGCGGTCGGGTTCATGCCAAGCACTCTTCCCCGGCGTTTGTTCAAATCGCCCATGATATCTCCTGTATAGGCATCCGGCACCGTTACTTTCAGGGACGCAATCGGCTCAAGCAGAATCGGTTTCGCTTCCATAAAGCCCTTCTTGAAAGCCTGGATCGTTGCCATCTTGAAGGCCATTTCGGAAGAATCTACCGGATGGTAAGAACCATCGTACAGAATCGCCTTCACGCCGACTACCGGATAAGCCGCCAGCGGTCCGCTCAGCACGGAATCCTGAAGTCCCTTTTCCACAGCCGGGAAAAAGTTCTTCGGTACGGCGCCGCCCACTACCATCTGTTCAAATACATAGGCTTCTTCCAACGATCCCGAAGGTTCGAATTTCATTTTGACATGTCCGTACTGTCCATGTCCGCCGGACTGTTTCTTATATTTGTATTCCACATCCGATTTCTTCTGAATGGTCTCTCGATAAGCTACCTTCGGCTGTGAAAGTTTGATGCCGGCTTTGTATTCATTCAGCAGTCTGCTCGTGACTACTTCCAGATGCAGATCACCCATTCCATATAACAGCGTCTGTCTGTTCTCCGCATCGTTAACGATCTTTAAGGTCTGATCCTCATGAGCCATCTTCTGCAGGGACTGGGAAATCTTATCGATATCCGCTTTGTTCTGCGCCTGATAGCGCATTACCGTATACGGCGTGGATATTTCCGTCTTGCCAAATCGGATCGGATGCGCTTTCGTGGAAAGCGTATTGCCGGTTCTTGCTGCCGTCAGCTTCGCAATCGCTCCGATATCACCCGCGTGAAGCTCTTTGATCTCAATGGTTTTGCTTCCCTGAAGCACATATAATTTGCTGATCTTCTCTTCAATGTCCTTCTCTTCGTTATAGATCAGATCATCGCTCTTGAATACGCCGGAACATACTTTGATCAGGGAATATTTTCCAATAAAAGGATCTACAATCGTCTTGAAAATATATGCCGATTTCGATTTGGAAAAATCGAAGTCCGCGCTGAAGATCTCATTCGTTTTCAGGTTGATTCCTGCCATCTCCCGGTTTTCCGGACTCGGCATATATTTTACGATATCATCGAGCAGCGTATAAACACCCTGACACAGTAAGCTGGAGCCCATAGACATCGGAACAATGCTTCCATCCATAACGTTGCTGCGGAGGGCCGCTCTGATTTCCGCCTCGGAAAAAGCCTCTCCGTTAAAATAACGCTCCATGAATTCTTCACTCGTTTCCGCTACCGCCTCCATCAGTGCGTCACGGCAGAGCTGCAGATTGGCCTTGCTGTATTCCGGCATTTCGCACTCGACAACTTCCTTATCTTTCCAACGGTATGCCTGCTCCGTAATAACATTAATATATCCGACAAACTTCTCGTCTTCACGAATCGGCAGATGGAAAGGAGCCATCTTCTTACCGTATTTCTCCGTCATATCCTCTACGACCTGTCTGAAAGACGCATTATCGATATCCATATCCGTTACGAATACGAAACGGGGCAGTTTATATTTCTCGCAAAGCTCCCACGCCTTCTCCGCGCCCACTTCTACGCCTGCCTTGCCGGAAATAACGATAATCGCGGCATCGGCCGCACTGACCGCCTCTTCTACCTCCCCCACGAAATCGAAAAAGCCGGGGGTATCCAGCAGATTGATCTTTACGCCTTCCCATTCGACCGGCACAACGGAAGTGGTTATGGATATCTGTCGTTTCTGCTCCTCCTTACCATAATCGCTGATCGTATTGCCGTCTGCAACTTTACCCATACGGGAAGTAATGCCCGCAAGGTATGCCATTGCTTCTACCAGGCTGGTTTTTCCGCAGCCGCCATGGCCCAACAGCACTACGTTACGAATCTTGTCAGTTGTGTAAACATTCATATCTTATCCTCCAATTCCGTCAATTTTGTCTTATGGCAAATTGTCACAAGAAACATTTGCCCCCTAAATTGATATGATGTGTATATTTTACTAAATCTTTTCACAGATTGCAATCTTTTTTGAATATTTTGCCCATTTTATATATTCGGGGCATTGATATATCATAAATAAGAAAAGCAATAAAGTTTTATAGACTGCCTGTGCCGGCGCTGCCGGCGTATCATACCATGAAAGGAGCTTTCCCCATGCCCTCTTTTACCTGTGGATTTATCGGGCTCGGACTGATCGGCGGCTCCATTGCCAGAGCCATTCACGCCAAACTGCCGGATGCCCGTCTGCTTGCCTTTGATTTGAATTCCGACTCGCTTACGCTTGCCATGAAGGAAGGCGTTATTCAGGAAGCCCGTTCCCGGATCGATGATGCTTTCGGAAACTGCGACTATTTATTCCTATGCGCGCCGGTATCTCATAATGATCAGAATCTTCTTACGCTGAAGAAATACCTGTCTCCGGAAACGATTCTGACCGACGTTGGAAGCGTGAAAACGGGGATACACAGGCAGATTGAAGCACTGGGACTGACAGGACAGTTCATCGGCGGCCATCCGATGACCGGCTCCGAACGGTTCGGCTATGCGAACTCCAAAGCTTCTTTATTTGAGAATGCCTATTACATTCTGACTCC